>CALDFW010000101.1 GCA_937942165.1 uncultured bacterium
AGCGGGCGCGGTTCGGTGCAGGCGCCTCCGCTGCGTTTCACCGATATAACAGAGCGCAGCGGAATCGACTTTTTGCACGAGAATGGGGCCGTTGGCGACAAGTGGATGCCCGAGACGATGGGCAGCGGCTGTGCCCTGTTCGACTACGACGAAGACGGCGATCTCGACGCGCTCTTGGTTAACAGCCAGCGCTGGGACGGAGCGGGTAATGCGCGCACGCGGCTCTACGAAAACGGCGGAACCGGAGATTTTGTCGACGTGACGGAGCGCGTTGGCCTCGACGTCGACGTATATGGCATGGGTGCGACGGTCGCTGACTACGACGCAGACGGTGATCTCGATATTTACATAACGGCTCTGGGGCCCAACGTGCTGCTGCGCAACGATGCGGGGCGCTTTGTCGATGTAGCTCGGGAGGCTGGCGTTCTGGGCGAATCTTGGTCTGATGACCAGGGGCGATCCAACGACGAGTGGTCGACGAGTGCGGCATGGGTAGACGTCGACGGAGACGGCTGGCTGGACCTGCTGGTTACAAACTACGTGCGCTGGTCGATTGAGACGGATATTTACACTTCGCTTGACGGGAAGAGTAAGTCCTACGCTACGCCGCAGCAGTACCCGGGATCTACGCCGCGCCTGTATCGCAATCGGGGGAACGGCACCTTCGCTGAGATCACAGAAGAAGCGGGTTTGCTGCTGCCCGACGGCAAGTCGATGGGTGTAGCCATGACCGATTTTGAGGGCGATGGTCTGGTTGATTTGGTCGTCACAAACGATACGCAGCCGAACTTTTTGCTGCAGAATTTGGGCAATGGGCGCTTTGCCGAGCGCGGCCTAATGGCCGGTATAGGCTATGACGATACCGGCCGCGCACGTGCCGGCATGGGCGTCGATATTGCCTCCATCGAAAATGACGGCGTGCAGAGCATTGCCATTGGAAACTTTAGCCGCGAGGCGCTCTCGCTGTACCGGCAGACGGGCGAAGTATTTGTCGATGCGGCCGGAAAAGCCAAGCTCGTGCAGTCGACGCTGCGTCCCCTGACGTTTGGCCTGCGCTTCTTTGACGCCGATTTTGACGGATATCAGGATCTGATCTTGGCCAATGGACACATAGAGCCAGAGATCAACTCGGTGCAAAAGGAGATCACCTACCGACAGACGTCGCAGCTTTTTTGGAACAGCGGCTCGGGGCGCATGGTCGATATCTCGGAAGACTCGGGGCCGTTCTTTCTCGAAGAACTCGTGGCGCGCGGCTTGGCCGCTGGCGACGTAGATGGCGACGGCGATCTCGACGTGCTGCTGACGACCAATGCCGGCCGCGCGTATTTGCTGCGCAACGACGGTCCAACCGGCACGGCCCTAGCCATTGCACTGCGCACTACAGGCGGTAATCGCCGCGCTATTGGCGCGTTGGTTTCAGTGACGAGTGGAGGTCGCACGCAGACGCAGATGGTGCGCACGGGTGCTTCGTACTTGAGCCACAGCCCGCTCGAACTGACCTTTGGCCTGGGTGAAGCCGAAGGGGTTGAACGCGTAGAGATCCGCTGGCCCGACGGAACCCAAGAATCGATTGAAGGCGTAGCTGCGGGCCAGCGCTATCAGATTGCGCAGGGCGAAGGGATTGTCCGCACGGTCGCGTTCAACGAACCCTGAGATCCTTAACAAAATGCAGAAAGGGCGGACCTTGTATGGGGTCCGCCCTTTTTTATGCGTGAGACCGTCTGAGGGCTGATCGCTCGCAGAATATTCTGGAGACGACCGCGCCCTTATGCGGCATTACGGCTGGTTGGAATCTGTAGCCGACTCGCTGGCGCCGCGGCCGGCGGCCATGTTGCGCAGCATTTGAGCGACGTCGCCAAAGCCCTTGAATGCTACGGCTATAACTACGGTATAGAATGCAATGCTCGAGGCGATAAAAACCAGCTTCCAGACTTCTTTCCACGTTTCGACGTCCATGTGTTTACTCCATATCACTAAAATCTAGGGGGCGCGGTGGATGTGACTTTTGGGTAAGTGAAGCGACGATAAGCATCGCCAGTCCACCCACAATCAGGCTAGTCAAACCGACGAGATTGCTGTTTTCGACGAGAGGCAGTAAAAATTCCGGCACCAGTTCCTGATTCTCGGTCATGATGAGGAAGTTGATGGGTACGAGCGCACCGAGTATGAGTGCGCAGTAGGCGCCCGGCGTATTGGCCTTCTTCCAGTAGAGTCCCAGGGCGATGGTGCCCACGCAGCCGGAGAAGTAGATGCTGCCGGTGACGTACATAAAGCGGAAGGCCGTTTCGGGCAGCTGGTACAGTGCGCCGAAAATGGCGAGAAAGGCGGCCAGGATAACGACAATGGCGCGCACCCAGTAGACCTCTCTTTCGCTCGACAGCCCGCCCCAGGTTCCGTCCTCTGCTCGACTGCCACTCGATTTGGCGAGCATGGCCTTGATGGGTGAAATCACATCGCGGACGATAACGCCGCTCCAAGCCAGTAGGTAGCTGTCGTGCGTTGACATAAAGGCGGCAAACATGCCCGCCATTAGCAGGCCAGCGATGCCAATGGGCAGGATTTTGCCGAGCATCTCGGGCATGGCGTAGTGCGGATCGGCACTGGGGTCGCCAAAGTAGGTCAACGCTGCAATTCCCCAGAACATCGGAACTAACGCGCGGCCCATAACGGTGGCAGAGGAGATCCAGAAGACCCGCCGTGCGACCTTGGGGCTCTCGGCGCTCAGCGGTCGCATCATCTCCGGTTGCCAGACTACGCCGACTAAGCCGACGCAGAATAGAAAGAGTATCATAGATATCCCGTACCCGGGATTGGCGATGGGATCGAAGCCTAGGTCGCCATGATGGGTCTGGACCGCTTGGACCATATTCTCCCATCCAAGCTGTGGGTGATTCAAAATAACGTAGGTGCCGAACAAGAATCCAGCCGCTAGCAGCACAAACTGTGCGAAGTCGGTCAACACGACCGATACCATGCCACCCATTAAAGTGTAGAATACGACAATGACCAGCATAGCGACCATTACGTAGTTGACGTATTCCTTGTCGAGACCGGTGAAACCGACGACGAACTTACTGCCGAGAATGGGAAACAGTCCCATGTTGAGGGTGCCGGCGAGGGTGAGGATGATACCGCCGAGCAGCCGCACGCCGCGCGTGTATTTGAGCTCGTAGAATTCGGGCACGGTCATTACCTGCAGGTGGCGCAGGCGGCTGACGATAAAGCCGGTGCGTCCGATAATGAGCGAGGTGATTAAGGCCATGACGCCAAATACGAACGGAACGAAGCCGTATTTGAAGCCCTCTTCGGCCATGTACATGACGGTGACCAGGCCGAGGCCCGTTGAAACCATGGTGGCGACGGCCATATGGGTCTTTAGGCCGCGACCGGCAACGAGAAAATCGGAGATGCCCTTAATGGCGCCGCGGGCTAACGTGCCGGCGATAACAGTGCCACCAATGTAGACGAACACAATCGCATAGTCGATCCAACTCAGGTGCATGGAACCTCCTCTGTTACGGGATCCGGCTAATATAAGGCGTCTCCACGGGTGTGTCATCCATTCTCTTAGACGGAAAGAGACCGCTTGGTCGCTCTTATCTATGTATCGTATATTGTGTCCGTGCGCGATTAATCCGATAGTGCAAAACGATGGAGCAGCAGGCATGAAGACATTGTCTAACGAACAGATGGAATTTTTTCGTCGCGAAGGATATCTCATGGTTCCGGACGTCTTTGAACGCGATGATCTGACGCCGCTGCGCGACGAGCTGACCGGCGTTATAGATTCCAAGGCGCGGGCGCTGGTCGACGAAGGTAAGCTGAGCCGACCCTACGAGGAAGAACCCTTCGAGCGTCGACTGACGCGCGTTTGGAACGAGTGTCCGGAAATTATGGAGCCGCTGACGGGCAAGGGCGGCGGCGGCTACAGCGGCGCCGAACTCTTTCACGTGATCACGCATCGCAAGCTGTTGGCCTATATAGAAGACTTTGTCGGATCGGAGATCGTGGGGTCTTCCGTATATCGCATTCGCCCAAAGATCCCCTTTATGGATCGCGGCGTGGTGCCCTGGCATCAGGACTCGGGCTACTTTGAGCCGCACTGCGATCGCGACCTGATTGTGACGGTATGGATGCCTCTGGTGGATGCGACGCCAGAAAATGGGTGTCTGCAGGTGCTGCCGCGCGCGCACGAGGGCGGAGTGTATCGCCACTGGACCAACGGCCCCAACGGCTACTTAGCGATTGCCGACGAGGATCTGCCGCCGACGGGTGGGCCGGTGACGGTGCCCGTGCCGCTGGGCGGCGTGCTCTTTATGGGCAACTGCACGCCGCACTGCTCGACGCCGAACACGAGCGACGTCGTGCGCTGGAGCCTTGACCTGCGCTATCAGAACGCCGGCGTGCCCAACAACGTCGGCGAAATGCCGGAAGACTTCACGCGCGAACGGCCTACGCAGGAGATCGCCTGCTATCCGCCGGAAGCCGACTTTGTCGTGCAGAGCCCGAGCGCGCCCGAGCGCACGGTGCGGGATCCCGCACTCTTTGATCAGATACGCCAGCGCTATGAGCACACGCGGCCGCAGGGGCCGCAGCGCGGCTGGGGTGACTACGGCGAGCGCAGTGCGTAAGGTATGAGGTGTATACAATAGGAGAGGCCCCCGCTGACAGGTCGTTCAGCGGGGGCCTCTCTGCGTGTAATGAGAAGACGTTTAGCGGATGTCAAAAAGCACGTCGACGTAAACGCTCAGGTCAACTTCTCCCGATTCGACGGGGACGGCCGAACCGACCGCTTCGTCAAAGGCGCCGCGGGCATAGACGGGGTAGGTGCTGCTGGATTCGCGGATATTCAGCGCTTTACCGAGATTGACGCCGGCGGCTTCAGCCAGCGTTTGGGCGCGCTGACGCGCGTCGGCTACGGCCAGCGTGCGCGCTTGGCTGAGCAACGCGTCGCGATTGTCGACCGTAAAGCGCAAATCGTACACCGTATTGGCGCCGGCATCTATGCCCGCCTGCAGTGCGTTGCCAAGCGCGGATAAGTCGCGAAACGTTACGCGGACGCGATTGTCGACCCAGTAGCCGACGATTTCTCGCGTTTCCTTTTCATAGTCGTACTGTGGGTTTACGCTGAAGTTAGCCGTTTGGATATCATCATCGACGATGCCCTGTGCCTTGAGTGCGCCTATGACGGTGTTCATGCTCCGACTGTTGGCCGTCATGGCCGCTTCGAGTTCGGGTGCAAAGGTCTGCACGCCGAGCTGCGCTAGGGCTATGTCGGGTGCGGCGCTTACGCTGCCCTGGCCGGATACGTGAATTCCCTCGGAGCCGCTGTTCGAAGAGACGGAATCCCTGTGTCCGCAGGCGATCATCGCCGTGCTGATAAGCATGCATAGGTATAAGACGCTGCGCTTGTTCATGCGAGGCTCCTCAAGGCCGTGTGCCAGATAGGATGTGGATGGGCCGATCGCCCCGGGCTGTCTTATAGCAACGTCTCACGTGCGTGCGTCGTTCCCGGGTTAATAGCGGTCTTCGCTTGTAGTGAGCGAACACCAGCGCGCGGTAAAAAGCGCGTCGAGTAGGGCGGCCCGCGCCGTCTCGTCGTCCATGTGTC
>CALDFW010000102.1 GCA_937942165.1 uncultured bacterium
AGTGCGCCTCGCCGTACGTCGGATTGGCGCTAATGGCTTGCTCAAATTCGATGGCAGCGTTGCGGAAATTGCGCTTTTGAAGAAGTTCAAATCCGGCTCTGTAGTGTCCTTCGGCCGTTTCATTTTCCTGAGCGTTGATCCCTGAGGCGATAATGAAAATCGCACATAGGCAAAGGGAAATGCGTACCATGCGAGCTGTCTCCGAGGAAAGGAGTGGGCAGTATGTGAGTCTCTGTTGGCACGCGCTCTGTTTTGGCTGTGCCAAGCCGATTTCGCCCCGCATTATCGGGCGTCGATAAGCGACTCTATTTCTGCGAAATCGGGGTATCTCTTTTCAGCGAGCTTCGAGTAAATTAGTCTATCATCTAACTCGATTTCAAAGCGCCCTCCGTCCGATGGAACAAGCGCGAATTCGCTGATATCTTTCTTGTAGTGCTTTAGTATTTGTTCCGCCAAACTGACGGCTTTAGGCTCATAGCCTCAGGCAGAGCAGTAGGTCAGGCGCAATTTCATGGCAAGAATCCTTCTATTGTAAAGTGGAAGAATTATTATAACGGGGCGTAGGCCTGTTGTCAAAGCGCGCAGCAACGGGTTCGTGCGCGCTCCGTTCTCACGAGATTTTTTACCTGAAAGACGGTTCGTCATTCTTTTTCGATGGGTCATTGTTCTAAGCATATGCCTTCCTCATGCACTGTTTGCTGAGGCGCAGGAGGCGGGCTCGTTCCCCTACAAACTCCAGTGGAAATACTTTGTTCCCGATGCGCTACAGTCATCGGTAGTCGAAGGGGATTCGCTGTTTTTTGTCGCGACTACAGAAGGGCGACTCTCTGCGCTGCGTAAAGGCGACGGCGTGCGCGTTTGGCGACGGCGCGACCTGGGGCCGGTCAACGCGGCTCCCGTGGTGTGGAACGGGCAGGTGATTGTCGCTGACGCGTGGGGCTTCGTGCGTTCGCTGCAGGCGGATACGGGCGCTGAGAACTGGTCTTTTCAGCGCATAGGTGGAGGTCGATGCGTGCTCACTCAGGCGGACAGCTCGCTGTATGTATCCGCCGCCGATGGTTGGCTGTATGCGCTTGAGGTTGACGGGCGAGAACGGTGGCGTGTGCGCACTGGAAAGGGTGGGGCGCTCGGCGTTACTACCCGCGACGGCAGCGTGTACGCGGGTTTGGGTAGCGGGTGGCTGTCGCTCGATGCCGCTAGCGGTCAGCGCATTTTTAAACGTGATGCACGCGTATCTGTAGCCACTATGCCGAGCGTGATAGACGGCCGGCTTATCGTGGCGACGAACGATGGATACGTGCGATCTGACGGGCTGGACGACGGCGAGTCGAATTGGCGCGTATGGCTGGGGGGACAGCCGATGGCTCCGCCCGTCGCTGCGGGTGACTATCTGATTTGCGCTGTAGACAACGGCCACTTGTATGCGCTCTCCGCTCGAGATGGACAGATCGCTTGGCGAAGGCGGATACAGGGCGGCATGAGTGGGGGCGCGGTTGTGGGGGCACAGGGAGAAATCGTCGTGGGCTCTAAGTCTGGAGAAATGACCGGATTTGATCCGATGTCGGGTGAGGTCAGGTGGTCCGTTGGGGTCGGACGTGAGAAAGGCGTGCGGATATACGCTACGAAGGCCGGACTATGGGCCGTAGCCGATGATGGACACGCCTACGTTTTTACTCCCTTAAACGGTGACCTGCAGCGTGATAAGACCGGTATGACAGCCTGGTGGGAACTCTTTGTCGATGGCCAAAAGACGGGCTATCGCTACGAGCGGGTGATGCCAGATACGTCGGGTGGATGGGAAATTGAGGTGCGCGAATTCGATTGGCGCGGGGGCTATCGCCGCAGCGTGCGCGGGGTGGTCGTGCAGAGCAACTACCGTCCGATCCGCGCGTGGGCGACGCAGGCCGATGGAAATCAGGTGGTCAGAGAGCATGCGCGATGGCGGGGTGATGTCGTAGAGGTAGAGCAGATGCTGGCAGGGTACGCGCACAGAGACAGCGCGGTAGCGGATAGACGCGCGGTGGACAAGAGCGTTATATGGCGAAAACTCGTCCGAGAAGGTCGTCTGCTGCCTGAGCAGAGTGATTCGTTACGCGTCTTTGACTGGACGACTCGGCAGAGCTACTGGATCCATATGCTCATGGGGGGAGAGGAAATGGTCTCGGGAGATAAAGCGCTGCGCGTCGAAGCTGTGCAAAGGGGGCACGAGCGTTCTGCAACTACGTTTTGGGTGGATAGGGCCGGTCGCGTCCTGCGCGTCTGGCAGCCGGCTCGCAAGGTTGAGCAGCGCTTAACGGATAGGATGCAGGCCGAACGCTGGTCGCCTCCAGCCGCGGAAGAGGCCATTGTATTGGATCGGCCGATCGACCGTCGTGCGGCGCTAGACCGCCTGGTCATTAGACTGCCAGAGACCGTGGCCGATCCAAACCTCTGGTTAGAAGAAGATGCCTGGCAGAGGGTTTATCGAGATACGACTGGACGGTTATTGCTGAGCCTGGAGCGCCGTCAGGCATCGCCCCTTCAGACTCGATTGCCCATTGGCGATGCAGCGCTGCGCTCGTATTTATCCCCCTCTCTATACGTCCATTCAAACGATCCGCGCGTGCGTGCGATCGCCGCTCAGCTAAAGGGCAATGATCGCGACGCTTGGACCGTTGCGGTGCGCATTCGGCGTTGGGTATACGATCATATGGTGCCGCGAAATACAAACGTGCGTTTTAAATCTTCCTCAGAAGTCCTGGACGATATGGAGGGGACCTGCAGTGAATATGCGGCGCTCTACATGGCTCTGTGTCGGGCGGCTGGCATCCCCGTGCGCGCGAGCGCTGGCTGGGTCGTCGGTGACGGGGGAACGCTCGTCTTGCACATATGGTGTCAGGTCTTTGCCGGTATGTGGATAGACGTCGATCCCACGCAGAGTACGGAGGCGATTGGAGCCGGATACATCAAAACGAGCAGCGGCTTGTTAACGCCGCAGGGACTGCGTCAGATGAGTGCGCCGCTGAGCCGTTGGATGGCAGCTGTGGATACGCTATGGGTCGACGAATACGAAGTCGAAGGGCGTCGGTATGAGCTTCGCGCCGCCGAGCTGTTTGCTCGCGCGGGCGAGGCCGAACGAAATTTTGAGGATGTGCGCGCCGTCGATTTGTATCACCAAATTGGCAGATTGCCGTGGAATAGCCGGAGTGCGGAAGCGCTGATACGAATCGCGCGTTATCGACTGCGGCGAGGGGAGTGGGACGATGCGCGGTGGGCGTTGGATCGGGTGATGCGCCAGCAGTCGCGCGGTGACTCTGTCGATGACGCTCTCTTTTACCGAGCTAAGCTGGCCGAGGCGCGGGGCGATAGCGCAGCCGCCGTGCTAGACTGGCAGACCTTGGTGCGCGACTTTGCCGACTCTAAATTGGCCGATGAAGCGCTTGGACAGCTCGCGGCGAGGGCCGAGCAGCGCGAGGGCTGTGCTGCGGCGCTGCCGTACTATGAGCGGCTGCGCGAGCAGTACAGTCGATCTGGATGGGCTGCGGTTGCGCGATCTGCCATAGAGCGCTGCAGGTGATCGTCTGTTACTAAACGTGGACGATGGGCTTGGCAATGCTTAGTTTTTTTGTTTTATCAGCATACGCGAGGTGTGTCTTGTGTTTTAGCAGACGGCATGATGAGAAAGCCCGTGCAGCCGGTCGCATCCTATGGCTGCTGGTGCCGCTCTTGCTTGCCCAGTGCGGCGAGGCGCCCGAGACGTATATAGACCAGCTAAAGAGCTTACAGGAAAGCAAGCGCGTAAAAGCGGCCAACAGGCTTATCCGGTTTGATGCCGATGAAGTTGTGCCGCTGCTAATTGACGAAGCGCAGTCGGGTTATATTCGAGTTCGCTTTGAAGTGATTGGTCTGTTGGGACGGTTCAAAGACCCGCGTGGCATACCGACGCTAATAGGCGCGCTAGACGATAAGTCGCCCAACGTGGCCGCGCGCGCCGCGCTGGGTTTGGCGCAGCTGCGCGCAGTGGAGGCCTTGCCGAGACTGCTGCACTACGCGCGCGATCCCTCCGAGGTCACCCGGCAGTACGTGCTGGCCGCGCTGGGTCCCTGCCATTCTTATGAAAGGGAACCGGCGCTGAGCGACTCTGCGCTGACCGTCGTCCTGATGGGGCTTCGTTCGCCTAAGGTCAAATGGCGTATTGCCGCCCTGCAAAGCCTGCGTGAATTCGGCTATAAGAACGGCGTGGAAGGCGTTATTCGCATGACGCGCGATCCGTCGGCCGAGGTCAGGCACGTAGCCGTACAGGCCTTGGGGCAAATCGGTTCGCAGCAACACGTGGGAGACGAAGGCCCCGATCCCATACATCCGATAAGCGAACGGGAGCTGGACAACGTGCTGGAGGCTTTGCTCGCATCGCTTGACGAGAGCGAGGTGCAGAGCGTCCGGACCAAAGCGGTGCGTGCTTTAGGGGTAGTGGGCAACGCGCGCGTGCGGAAGACGCTCGAGGAACTGGTGCGCGTCGGTGGTGAAGAAGATCGAAAGGAAGCCATGCGCGCCCTAGGAAAACTGCGCTGAGCAGCGCACTTGTAAAGATTGGAAAGACATAAATGAACACATTGAAGTTCGGGCTGCCCTCGGGTAGCCTAAAGGATTCGACCTTTGACCTGTTTGAACGTGCGGGCTACAAGATCCGACTGTCTTCGCGTTCGTATACGCCCACAATTAACGATGCAGAGTTAGAGGGCACCATGTTTCGCGCTCAGGAGATCGCGCAGTACGTAGCGCGCGGCGTCGTTGACGTGGGGCTGACCGGTAAGGACTGGATCCTCGAAAACGATGCGGACGTAGTTGAAGTCGACGAACTCGTCTACAGCAAAGTGACGTCGCGTCCCGTCCGCTGGGTTGTGGCCGTGCCCGAAGAGTCTCCGGTGCAGACCGTTGAGGATTTACAGGGGAAGCGGATCGCGACTGAGCTAGTTGGAGCAACGCGTCGCTTTCTGGCCGACCGCGGCGTCGAGGCAGAAGTCGAGTTTTCCTGGGGTACGACCGAGGTAAAGGCGCGCATTCCCGGATTGGTAGACGCTATTGTAGAGCTTACGGAGACGGGATCCTCGCTGCGGGCTAATCGGTTGCGTATCGTCGATACGATCTGTGAATCGACCACGCGCTTTATTGCCAACCGGCAAGCGTGGGAAGATCCATGGAAAAGAGAGAAGGCGGAGAATTTACTGATCCTGCTCAAAGGGGCGCTAGAAGCCGAAGCGAAGGTCGGGCTGAAAATGAACGTCCCCCGCGCCTGTCTCGACGAGGTGATCCGCACGCTGCCCGCGCTACACACGCCGACCATATCCAATCAGATGGATAGCGACTGGGTCGCCTTGGAGGTTATTGCAGACGAGCGAGAAGTGCGTGAAATGATTCCCCAGTTGAAGCGAGTGGGGGCCGAAGGCATCATCGAATACCCGCTCAACAAGGTCATACACTGACATGGAGATCGTAGCCTATCCCAGCGAGCCACTCGCCGATAAGATCGAATCGATTCTGCGCCGTCGCATCGGCGTTTCAGACAAAGTGGACGAAGCCGTCCGCCAGGTGCTGCATCAGGTGCGTGCGCGGGGAGATCAGGCCGTCGTCGAGTATACGGAGCGCTTTGATGGCGTGTCTGTGGGCGATGGCGGTTACCGCATGTCGTCCGCCGCGCTGCAGGCCGGACTGGACGGTTTGGATGCATCGCTGCGTAGTGCTATGGAGGCGGCCGTTGCCAACATCCGCTCGTTTCATGAGCACCAGCGCGATAAGTCGTGGTTTGTCGAGGATGGGGACGGCGTGCTGCTGGGTAAGAAGGTGACGCCTATCGACCGTTTGGGTATCTGCGTTCCAGCGGGCGAGGTGCCGCTGTTCTCGAGTTTGTTGATGTGTGCCATCCCTGCTCAAATCGCCGGCGTTGGGGAAATCTGCGTCGTGTCGCCGCCTCAGCAGGATGGTCAGATCCATCCCGTTATCGCGGCTGCGGCGCGCCTGATTGGCATAGACGAAGTGCACGCTGTTGGCGGCGCGCAGGCGGTGGGCGCTATGGCCTACGGAACGGAAACAGTCGCTCCCGTCGACAAGATCGTCGGTCCGGGTAGCCCCTACACCGTAGCTGCGCAGAAGCAGGTATTTGGCCTGGTTGGCATTCCCATGCTGCCGGGTCCGTCTGAAATCGTCGTCCTGGCCGACGGGGATGCAAATCCGGCCTATATTGCCGCCGATTTGCTGTCTCAGGCCGAACATGGCTGGGGTGTAGCTTCGGTGTGCATCACGGACTCGCATGCGCTAGCCGACGCGGTATCGGCAGAGGTGGAACGGCAGATGGAGACGCTGCCGCGTGCGGACGCCGTGCGCGCAGCACTGGAAGAATATGGAGCTATCGCAGTCGTCGACACGCTCAATTCGGGCTTCGAATTGCTCAACCGCATTGCTCCTGAGCATGCGGAATTACTCGTTGCCGATCCGTGGAAATGGTTGGATCAGGTGCGGCACTGCGGCGCCGTTTTTCTCGGTGAGGCGGCTAGCGAGCCCGTTGGAGACTACTTTGCCGGCACCAATCACGTTTTGCCGACCAACGGGGCTGCGCGCTACGCATCCTCGCTGGGCGTGGGTGATTTCGTTAAGACTACAAGCGTAATCGCCTATACCGAAACACGTCTTCGCACTACACAGGCGACCATCGCACGTCTGGCCCGCGCCGAGAGCTTAGAAGCGCATGCCAGAGCGGTTGAGGTGCGCTGTGAGGAGGAATCGTCTTGAACGGAGAACAGCGCGTGGCGCGGATTGAGCGCCAGACATCGGAGACTAACATCCAATTAGAGTTGAGTCTCGACGGTGCGGGAGCCTGCCACATAGAGACGGGTATTGGTTTTTTTGACCACATGCTCAACGCATTTGCTCGGCACGGGCTGTTTGATCTGCACGTGCAGTGCGCCGGAGATTTACACGTCGATCCGCATCACTCCGTCGAAGATGTGGGGATTTGTCTCGGACAGGCGATTGACAAGGCGCTTGCTGGGAAAGAGAGCATCGAGCGCTACGGGCATAGCTACGTGCCGATGGACGAAGCGCTGGCGCGCAGCGTAATCGATCTGTCGGGGCGCGCGTATTTTGTGCTGAACGCGTCCTTTATAGACGAGCGGGTTGGTGAATTTCCCACTGCGCTTGTGCGCGAGTTTTTCCAGGCGGTTGCCGCGCAGGCCCGCCTAAATCTACACATCGACCTGCTGCGCTGCGCCAACGATCACCACGGCGTAGAGGCCATCTTCAAATCGTTTGGCAGGGCGCTGGACGCAGCTAGCCGGCGCAGTGAGCGCGTGCGCGGCGTGCCCTCGACCAAAGGGGCGCTGTGACGGAAGGCGCTCTGGCGACAGCCGCTGATGAAGATATGCCACCTCATATACGATGACATCGCCAATCCATGGCTGGCCGGTGGGGGCGCCGTGCGGGCCCGTGAGATTTATCGCCGTCTGGCGGAGCGTCATCAGGTAACGCTGATCACGGGCCTATTTCCCGGCGCGCAGCGCGAAGAAGAGCTAGATGGCATCCGCTTTGTGCGCGTTGGTTCTGATCGGAGCTATGCGCGCAGTCGTTTGGCATACTGTCATGCTTCGGTAGAGCAGTTGAAGCAGATGTCGTGGGACGTGTGGGTCAACGAATTCTCTGCCTTTGCTCCGCTCCGCGTTCCCGCTGATATACGCCGCCGCGGCGTGCTCTTTTTCCAACACTTTATGGGCCGACACGCGCTTGCCAAAAGACCGCTAGTAGGCTTGCCCGCTTGGCTTGCTGAGCGGCGCGTGCTGAGCGCCTATCCTCGCATTTTAACCGTCTCTCCAAGCGTGCAGCAGCGCGTAGAGCATCGAGTAAGGGGGCGTAATATACCCGTGGACTGCGTGTTTAACGGGGTCGATCAACGCTATTTTAACCTGTCTTCGAAGAGCGGTGATTATGTGCTCTTTCTGGGGCGCGCGGATGTGCATATGAAAGGGTTGGACCTGCTGGTCGCCGCCTTTGCTCAAATCTCTGAATCCTATCCAAACCTGCGCTTAAAAATGGCTGGCCGCGCTGAAGAGACGCAGACGGCCCTACTGCACAAATTGGTATCTGCCAGCGGCGTGGAAGGGCGCATAGACGTTTTGGGGGCCGTCGGCGAAGAGCAGAAAGACGCCCTTCTTGCCAACGCTCGCTTCGCCTGCATGCCGTCGCGCTACGAGGGGTGGGGAATCGCCGCCGTCGAGGCGCAGGCGGCGGGCAAAGCCGTGCTGGCAACGCAGATTAGCGGCTTGCAGGATGCGGTGCGCCACGGAGAGACGGGCCATCTGGTCGTACCC
>CALDFW010000103.1 GCA_937942165.1 uncultured bacterium
GGAGATTTTCATTCGCGAGGCACTTGTTCCAGCTGATATACGCACGCGTCACGCGACCTTGGAGAGCAACCGACGTCTGTGCGACAAGCTTGAAACGTGGCAAACGCGTGCACATCACGTGGGCACCGTCGACGTAGAAGACGCGGCGTGTCGCTTTTACGCAGAGCGGCTGGAAGGCGTTTCCTCGCTGCACGATCTAAACCGTTTTCTACGCAACCGCGGCAGCGATTTTCTGCAGATGAGCGAAGAGGACATACTGGGCACGGACGACGGCGTATTTGATCAACAGTCCTTTCCCGATGCGCTCCATCTGGACGGACAGGCCCTGCCACTAAGCTATGCCTATAAGCCAGGTGAGTCAGAGGACGGCATCACGGTTAAGGTCCCCTACAAACTGGCCCATGCTCTAGACGAAGAAGTCCTCGAGTGGCTTGTTCCAGGTCTCTTGCAGGAAAAGATCACGGCTCTGCTTCGATCGCTGCCCAAGCGCATCCGCAAACAGCTAGTGCCCATTCCCGACAAGGCGCGCACAATTGCAGCTCAGCTAAAGCGAACCCATCCAACGTTCGTGGAATCGCTCCATGAATTCGTGCGCACGACCTACCGCATAGACGTACAGCTAGCCGATTGGGATGCAGACGATGTGCCCGACCACCTGCGCATGCGCGTGGAGATACAGAGTGGAAACGACGCGACGGTTGCGGCGGGCCGCGACTTGGCTTCGCTTAAAAACGAACTAGACCAGCGCGAAACACCGGCCGAGCTCGACGCGTGGAAAAAAACGGCCGACGCGTGGGAGCGGCGCGGTCTTACCCAGTGGGACTTTGGCGATCTGCCCGAGCGCATTGAAGTCGCCCAAGTAGGGGGCGTGCCCATTTACGGCTACCCAGGCCTAGCGCGCGAAGAGGACGGGCGCGCCGTTTCGCTCCGCCTGTATAAAAAGCGCGAGGAAGCCGAACGGGATTCGCGTGAGGGATTGGCCTGCCTCTGCGAGATTCACCTAGGCGATGAGACCGCTTGGCTGCAGCGAGAGCTCAAGGGGCTCAACGCACTCAAGGACCTCTACCAGTCGATCGCTTCTCCGCAGGAAATGCGCGAACGCGCCTACGCACACCTCGAGCACTATCTGTTTTACCGTCCGCGTCCTCTCCCCCTACGCGAAGCGGATTTTACCGCACTTTTAGAACGGGCTCGGGGCGCCGTTCGCGGCCTGTCTGAACGTTTCTTATCTCTATTTGAAGTACTATTCAAGCAGCGTCAAGAGCTGCGTTTATCAGGTAGTCGCTTCGCCCATATGAGCACGGAACTCGACCGCCTGCTCCCCGGCGATTTTCTCTCTCACACGCCCTATGAACAGCTCTCACAGCTCCATCGATATCTCAAAGCACTGCAGCTGCGCGCTGAGCGCGCACAGTTAGATCCGGGTAAAGAGCAGCAGCGCGCTGCGCTCATCACCCCCTATCAGAGCAGGCTCGACGAATTTTGGCAAGAAAATGAAGCCAGCATAGAGCGGCGGGCTTTAGTAGGCGAATACCGCTGGATGCTCGAAGAGTATCGCGTATCCGTCTTCGCCCAAGAACTGGGAACTGCACATCCCATCTCTCCCAAACGATTAGACAAAAAGCTCGAACAAATTGAGCGAACCCCATGACTAAAACTATCATCTTTGATCTGTGCGATACCGTAGTCGAAACGGCCGGCGTACCTGGACTCCTAAGCCTGCCTAGCCTGCACGGCCGGCTGTGCGGCCAAGACATCGAGAACTGGTTTGTGCAGAACGAAACCTTCCACGCCTACGAGCGAGGCCACGTCGACACAGATGCATTTGTCAAAGCGTTCTGTAACGATCTAAATATACGCGTTGAAAAGGACGCGTTTTTGCACGTCTACGAAGCGTTGGTCGTACGCGAGATTGACGGCATGCCCGCCTTGATACGACGCTGGGCACATCAATACCCGCTCTATGCACTGTCTAATAACAACCCACTTCTGTGGCGGGCAACGCAGCGTATCTGTAGCGTTCTCGATGTATTTTCTCACGTGTACCTCTCCCATCAAATCGGCGCGTTAAAGCCTCATCCGGACGCATTTTGGCACGTGTTACATGCCGCGGAATGTGCGCCGGAAGAAAGTATCCTAGTCGACGACAATCCGCGGTGTATAGAGGCTGCGGGGCGCATCGGAATGCAAACAGTCCATTTCAAGAGCGCTCGCGAGACCGAACAGCAGCTCGTCAAACTGACCGATATGTAGGGCGAGGAGTGTGTTTAGGTTCTTGCCGAATCTCGCGCACTCAGTATCTTGTTAGCATACAAAGGAACAACGTATGGAACTAGTTACGCTTGCGCTCATGTTTGCCGCCATCGGCGTCCGAGTCTTAACGTCGCAGATGATCTCGCGCATGAAGCATCAGATCACACACGTAGCGCATATCAAACAAGAATCACTCAAGCGACTCAAAGTCGCCCAGAGCCAGCACGCCGTCTTTGGTCAGAACAAGGCGATGCTGACGGCCAAAAAAATGAAGACAACCAAGCGACTCAACCGCTTGAGGAAAGAAATTTCGTCCTTTGTCGAAGAGAACGAGGCGCGAAAACAGCGAGCAGAAGCGCGCAAAGTTGAGCGCTAAACTTCCTTCTACAGAACAAAAAAACGGCGGGTCGCAACATAGCGACCCGCCGTTTTTGCATCTTCACGCTATATGTTTTCAGCCAACCAACCGTAGCACTTTTCATATCCCGTGCCACCTTCTGCTTCGGGGCCTTCGTACTCCGCAGTCCACGCCCCGTCGTAGCCGGTTTTCTTCAGCAGTGAAACGGCGTAGCTCAGGTTAATTTCACCATCGCCCAGAGCCGCCCCCTTATAGTCTTGGCGCGATCCCGTGCCGTCTTTCATGTGCACGTGAAAGACGTGGGGAGCCAAAATCTCGTAGAAGTGATCTATCTTTTCGAGATCGTGGCCGAACCAGCGATAGTTCATCGTATCCAAGTTGACTCCCAGACGCGACGAACCCACGCGTTGAATTAAACTCAGCTGCCAGTCGCCATCGTTTGTCGTCACGCCGTGGTTGTCCAACGCAATCCGCACGTTCGCCTCTTCAAGTCCGTCGGCCACGCGCTTAAAAGCGTCGAGCATCATCGCATCCCACTGCTCTTGCGGGACCTGATCGTTGCGATTCCACCCACCGTCCGAGCGCGCAATATCGCAGCCGGTCAGCGGTATCACTTTACAGCGCGCCTTATAACGGGCCACCTGTGCATCCAAGTCAGCCGGGTCGGCCTGTAGAAAATCGTTTCCGATCTCTACGGCCGATATCTGCATACCGTAGCGAGCTAAGAGTTCGCGCACTTCTTCAGCTCGATGCGCTCCGTCTACGGCATCGTCGGTCCATATATCGCTGGCCCGCACCTCGCAGTGGGTGTAGCCAATTTCGCTGGCGCGCTGAGCAAAGCCCTCGAGATCGTATCCGGGCCAGTTATAGTGAATGGCACCTAGCTTTTTCTCTGCCATACGGGGTTCCTCTTATTGTTCGATAGACAGGAGTTCGACTTCGAAATCCAACGTAGCACCTGCCGGAATGCTGCTTCCGGGGGGCGCGTTGTCTCCATAGGCGAGGTCAGAGGGTATGACCAGACGCGCCTTTCCACCCACCTTCATCATGCCCACGCCCTCAGTCCATCCAGGTATAACCTGGTTCAGCGGAAAGGTAACGGGTTCTCCGCGCTCGACCGAGCTGTCAAAAACGGTGCCATCTATCAGCTTGCCCGTATAATGGACCTTCACGTTGTCAGAAGGCTGCGGCTGCGCACCCGATCCGGCCTGCAGTTCGATATACACCATACCCGACTCCGTTTTAACTGCACCCGATTCGGCGGCAGCTTCATCCAGGTAGGCAACTCCTTTTTCCTTTTCGACGACCGCCGATGCGGCTACGCGCTGCTGCACGTTTTGAAAACGCTGCTGCAGGTAGGCATTGAGCTTAGGGCCGTATTCTTCCATATCGACTTTGGCTTCCGTCTCTAGCATACCATCCGCAAAACCGGCAGCAATTAAAGCAACCTCGTCCTCGTTGAATTCGCCTTTAAATGTGCCCAGCGTGTTGCCCGCTACGCTCAATCCTATTGCATACAGCTGCTTTTCCTCTTCTGTTTCAGGAGTGCTCACATCAGCGATCTCCTGCGCCTCTTGCTGTGCACCACAAGCGGCGACCAGAAAAAGGGCGGCACTGAACAGACTCAGCGTCTTCTTCATTAAAAAATCCTCTCGTAAAATGGCCGAACACCGCACGCGAATAGCTTCCGCAAATGACATCAGGCCTCTAATAATCTCTTTTTATCTGTCGGAAAACCGACCGAATAGCATGAAAGTAGGAATTCCTCAGAAAAGTCGCCAGAGTCCACTCTGCAAGGGATGCAGTTCGAGACGCCAAGCCTCTTCAACCCGCTTAAGCGATGCCCGGGACTTTACGGAAAGCCGTTCGTACGTGTCTAACTGTGCCGTGGGAAAGGGCTCAGCGTCCAGGTAATCCAATCGCAAATGCGTCGAATGAGCACGCACCGGATCGAGATTATGCGCGACCAAGAGCGCTCCCTGGCGATCGTAGCGCACATAGACCAGCAGACCGTCATCAACGTCGCCCCCTTCGGCATCGTTGCGGTGATAGTACACTTGGCCACTGTGCAATTCGGGCCACGCGGTGCGCACTTCTAGCAGATCGCGATAGAACTGCACCAGCTGAGCGTGTGGATCACGGCGTCGGAGCTCCGGCTGCAGCAGCGTCTCGTTTTCAAAGTCCGTGCGCACGACTTCACCCCATTCGCTGCCCCATTCAAAACCGCGCGTCAGATTGGTCCCCGTAACGGCACCGGCCGATGCGTCGATCAGAGCGGCCTGCGCATTTTTCAGCAGAGCCATACGCAGCGCCGGATCGGCATCGGACCCTACGGCGCGCTGCCAGCGGCTGCGCGCTGCCTCGTCCTCATCGAGTCGATTGCGATACTTATCGCACCAGACCTGTGTGGCACGCGGACTATCGTGGTTTTCGAAATAGGCCATGGCAACCGTGCCCGGCGCAAAGCATCCGTGCACTTCTTCGAGAAAGTCGCAGAGCGGGCGAGCGTGCTCGACGTCGCGGTGAAAGTCTACCATGAGTGCGTACACCATGTCGACGGGAACATCAACCGCTTCGTGCAGCGGACACAGCGTTTCGCCCAGCACCAAGGCCTCCGGCTTGCACGCCTGAATGCGGTTTTTAATTCGCTTCAGAAAGGGCCGGTCCACGGTTTGACTGGCGTCAATCCGCACTCCATCCAAGTCACAGGCTTCAATCCAATAGGGCGCCACTTCTAACAGGTACTGCTGCAGCGGCTCATTAAACGCCAAATCAAAAAGCGCTACGTCGCTGTAGACGAGCCAGGCAATGCGGTGAATCACCGGACGACCCTCTTCATCCCGCACGTAAAACTCGGGATGGATATCGATCAGCGGGCAGTCTCGACTCGTCTGCATGAGCACCAGGTCGAAAATAACCTTCTTGCCCAGCGCGTGTGCGCGACGCGTTAGCGCCCGCAGCTCAGCGCGTCCCACGGCCTGTAAGAGCTCGGCGCGCGCGCGCTGCGACAGAGAAGCCACCCTATCGGTCACCGTGTCAGCACCCATACCCTCCGGGTAGGACAGACCCTCTTTGGACAGCGCGTGCCAGTCGACGTATTCGAGCGGAGTGATTAGCTGCGGATCTATCTGAAAAAAGTCACGCACCGCATACACGCTGCCCAGTGCTCCTTTGCGCACATCCTGACCGGTATGTGAATCCGCAAAGCCGGGCAGGTAAAATGGCAGCAAATAGATCACGTCGGCCGCAATGTCACCGAGCTCTTCCGTGACGTGGGCGATACGACCGCTGTGGAACGCGCCGTCTTCGACGCGTGCGCCTACTTTGCGCGCACAAATCTCACTTACGACGGGACCGCGCTGCACCCACTGTGGGCTGACGACAATGACGCCGTCGCGATTTTCCGCAATATCGTTTATCGGAATCCACTCTTTGCGCCCTGCCTCTACGTGGCTATCAGCGGAAAGCTCAATGCTATAGCTAAATGCTCCGGTGTGCTGCAGCGCAAAAGGGGCTGATTCAAAAAGGAGATTCTTGCCGGACAGCACCGGATTTCCTTCCACATCTATTACCAGAGACATCGGCACATAGCGCCCGCTCTCATGGCCCGTAGCATCGGTCCATAACCGGGCATCTATATCGCGCGAACGCACGTCGAGTGGATCTATTTCACCGACAAAGAGCTCACAGCGTACGCGTGCCTGCACGTCAGACGACCCCGGCTGTATGTAAGCGCGCGCTAGCGTTGATGCGTACTCCACGCCGCCAATTACCACTCGGTCGTTGCCTGCCCATACGACCCAATTATCAAACTCTTGGCGTGCAAAACGTTGGTGCAGTTCCCGGTAAAAAACGGCGCGGGTTACAGCGGGTGGCGCACCGATAGATGGTTGCATGATTATCCCGTTGGAAAGTGTGCGGAGTCTCTACGCATGGCCCTGACGCAGGTGCCGGCGCAGCGCATCCTCGCCAAAATCTCGCTCTAAATCACGCCAAACGGCGTGGATATGATTGGCGTCATTTTGCGTATTGTCATATTCGGCCAAGTACATCGCTCCCTGCACGCGATAGTAATGCGGTCCCCCAACCTCTTCGCTTCCAGCCCAGGCAAAATGGGCCGCACTCCAACCGGCTTCTTCTACGCGGGCAAGGGCCTCTTTCGCACAGGCTTCAGGCAGGCGGCCAACGTACACTTCGACCAGCGCTCGCAGCACCTGGCGCTGGCTCTCACTCATGTCGGCTCCAGCGAGCCCCTCAGCTTGCACCTCGTCTCCCACATGAGGTACGTTCGTCGTCAAAATATCGGCAGGCGCATCCGTCGCGATAATAGCCTGCGCCCGCTGCGTGCCGTCCAGTTCGTGCAGCAGCTGACGACCCAGATCTTCTTCTTCTTTTAAAGCGCGCAATCCCTCGCGTTCCCCGTGTCGAACCTGCGCTGGATTAGAGCCAAAAAAGAGCGGCGTTGGCCCGACCAACACGCCATCTATCAGGGTATAATTGAGCGAGACGTGGTGTCCCTCAAAGCGCCAGCCCCATGGGACGTCGCTGCCGGGCGAGCCAAAAATGCTCACGTAGTACAGCTGAGGATCGCGCGGAAAACGGCGGCCGGCACCTTCAATCTGGGCCAGGACTTCTTCTAAAGAAATAATTGTCTGTATCTTATCGTACCCGTGCTCGCTAACGCCGCTGGCAACGAGTCTCTGCGCGAGCGAACGCTGGTGCTCATCCATCTCTCGGATAGACAGCCCCTGGCGATCGCGCGGCACGTAGTGCCAGTTCTTGCGCTCGGCTTCGTCGAAAAAATCGAGCTGAGCCTTGCTGCGCTGGTCGGCCGACAGGGCCTGTAGAAATGCATCCGCTGCGTCGACCATGCGCTTCACTACGTCACTGCTCATATCCCTTACTCCTGGCTAGTGGGTTCGCGACGGGACAAGTCATCGTGCAAATCGATTGTCGTGTACGGCTCGTCTCTGTGCGCGACGGCAACGCGCAGGAAATCCAGCGCCTCTGGTCCGGGATTAAAGATCCCGTGCGCCTGACCTATACCCTGCCAGGTCACCGACCCCGGCGAAACCTCAAACGTCTCGTCGTCTATGGTCATGAGACCGCGTCCGCGCAGCACGACAAAACATTCCTCCAGCGCGTCGTGATAGTGATAGCCGACAGAACCGCCCGCACTGAGAATGGCGTGATCGAGAAAAGTCCACGTGCTGTGAAAATCCTCGGGGCGCAGCACGTGCCGCGTGGCGATGCGACCGCTACCACCGTGAATCGCATCGCGCCACGTAAGCAGACCTTCGTCAAAGACACCCTCGCGCATGCGCTTCGCATCACCGCCAGCGCCGGTCGCGACTTCTACGTACAGCACATGGGCCGTGCGATCTCCCGTGTTTCTAACCTCACACTTAGCCGACACAGGCCCTATGACAAAGCCGGGGCCAACGCCGGTGCCAAGCGCTGCTCCGGCCTCTATTTCTACCTGACCTTCCAGCACGAGACATCCCCATTCGACGCCGTCCCCCGCTGTGGGTATGGAACGCACCTGACCCGGGTCTATAACCGCGTAGTCAAAGCGACGCCAAGGCGTGCAGAAGGCCACGCCTGGCAGCACGCCAACTCCTGAGCTAACAGGAGTGATATCTTCGATTTTTACATGGTTCATAAAGAGTTTGCTCCAAAGATTTTAAAGCTAAACAGAGGCGCGCATGCCGACAACTCAGACGGTGAAATCAGCGCTGCTTACCCCCTTTGCGCCCCCACATAGTAAACGTATATTTGCTGCCGCCCAACCACTAGGAGGCTCGCTATGCAGCTAACGCAAGAGCAGATCGACTTTTTCCAGACCTTTGGCTATCTCCATTTCCCCGCGCTCTTCTCACCAGATGAGGTTGCTTGGATTTGCGAAGAGTTTGAGTATTCCATCCAACACTTTGGCAGCGGCAACGGGCACGACGGCTCGAGTCGCACTATGTTCGGCGGACCCATTGAGCATCGACCTCGTCTGTGTGCTCTACTCGATGATGCCCGGATAATCGGCCTGTGCAATGAAGTGCTCGGAGAAGGCTTTAACTACGCCAGTGGGGACGGAAACTACTACAGCGGAGATACCGGATGGCATCCCGACGGCAACTGGAACCAACTCTTTGCGGTGAAGATTGCGTTCTACCTCGACCCACTCGCGCGCGACAGCGGCTGTTTGCGCGTGCTGCCCGGCAGCCACCATCCCGATCACTTTGTCCGTGCACAGCATATAGACCTGAACAATGCACAGGCGCTCTTTGGCATCGAACCGCGCGATATACCGGGCAACCTAGCGTTGGAGACGCAGCCAGGCGATCTGGTTATTTTTAACCACGACCTCTATCACGCCTCGTTTGGTGGCTCGACTCGCCGGCGCATGTTTACGATGAACTTAACCCGTCCCTGTTCCACACCAGAGGACGTGGAGACGCTGCGCCAGTATGTCAGCGTCCACTCACCCGGTGGCTACAGCGTGGATACTGGAGCCGGCATGTACTTCCCCACCATGCTATCCACGGCCGGCCCCGAACGTATGCGGCACCTGCGTCAGTGCGCCGATCTGCACGACGAACTCTTTCCACAATTCGCACGGAAGTAGAGCCTCGCGCGCAGAATCGGAAACAGGGCGAAACGTCCACAGCGTGCAGCGGATGAGTCATTTGACACAAAATAGCTCAAGGTTTGCTAGCAGCGGCCGATTATAAAAACACCTTCATCAAATTCCTTACCCTCTCTTTGTAACGGCGCGCGCTCCCTGTTAATATGCGGAGCGCGCGCTCTGTACAACCTCCCTTTCAACGGTATCTGCTTGACACTGGCGCACGCATTGCGCTAACTAAGCGCCCGTGTGACAGGCTGCATTTATTGCAAAAATAGATGAGGATACCGCAATGACAGCAACGGAAAGAGAAGCACAGCTCATAGAGGCCATCGCTCAGCTGCCGCGCGTACCGCTAGCGTCTGTGCGCCCAACGCCGCTTGAACCGCTGCCGCGTCTGAGCGCCCATCTCGGTGGACCACCTCTGTATATCAAACGAGACGACCTGACGGGCTTGGCCATGGGCGGCAACAAGACGCGCATGTTTGAGTTTGCTCTGGCCGATGCGCTGCACAAAGGAGCCGATACGGTCGTCGCCGGGTCGGCCGTGCAGAGCAACTACTGTCGTCAGCTGTCGGCTGCCTGCGCCAAGCTCGACTTAGAACTGCACCTCGTATTACGCCCCGTGCGGCCCGTCGACAAGATCGATCAACAGGGCAACAACCTGCTGCAGCGCCTGCTCGGTGCGCACGTAACGGTTATCCGAGAGTACGATCACGCCGCACAGCAAGAGGCAATCCAGGCCAAGATCGCCGAGCAGGAAGCTCTGGGCAAGAAGGTATACTGGCCGCGACAAGCCGACACCGTTGACCTCGACGCTATTGCCTATGCCGAATCGGCCTTGGAGGTGGTCCAGCAGTGCCGTGCGCTTGATATAGATCCTTCTCATTTCTACCTCTGTGCGCTAGATACAACGCAGGCCGGCGTAGGCCTTGGACTATCTTTCCTGCAAAACGACATGCACGTTCGGGGCATCTGCCCCATGGACGACGTGCCGCAGCGACGGGAAGAAATGGCACACATTGCCAACAGCGGTGCCAAGCGCTTGGGACTGGACCTCGAACTGTGCGGCAGCGATTTTGACAACGACGACTCATTTGTCGGAGAGCGATACGGCATCCCGAGTCCGGCCGGGCTCGAAGCACTGCGCACAGTTGCACGCACGGAGGGCATCCTGCTCGATCCCGTCTATACGAGCAAGGCCATGGCCGCGCTCTTTCAAGATATACGGGCTGGAGCACTCGATGCCGATCGGCCCGTGGTCTTTTTGCATACCGGCGGCAATCCAGCTCTTTTTGCCTATGCGGCCGACGTGCTGGACAGCTAATCGCTGAAGAAAGATACCTGAGCACCCGCAGCCGTTCGCATTACGGCTTCTATAGACGGTTTATTGATGGACGCACTCTTCCTCGTATTAGCCTCTTTTTTCACCTCAGCTCTGACCGCCGTAATTGGCGTGGGTGGCGGTATGCTGCTCATTTCACTCATGCCCAGTGCGATACCCATTGCAGCCATAGTACCAGTGCACGGTGCCGTCCAGTTGGTATCTAACTCAAGCCGCGTGCTCTTGGGTATTCGACATATAGAATGGTCTATATTCTGGCCGTTTCTAGGCGGAGCCGGCATAGGCGCATGGGCCGGGGCACCGCTCGTGCAACATGTACCCACCCAATATATGCCGCTCCTACTGGGTCTTTTCATTTTGATCTTCACTTGGTTACCCAAGCGCGAAAAGTCTTTCCGTCTACCCGGTCACTTTGCCCTCATGGGCGCAACGCAAACGTTCATAGCGCTCTTTGTCGGCGTCTCAGGACCGCTTACCAACGCATTCTTGCTGCGCGAGGCGCTGCCCCGAGACCGTCTGGTCGTTACGCACGGCCTGTTAATGACGGCCACACACGCCCTTAAAATGCTGGCCTTTATATTCATGGGATTTGCCTTTGCGCCCTATGCTTTGCTTATTGCAGCTATGTCCGTATCCGTAATTCTCGGCTCCTATGCCGGCACTTTTTTGCGTGGACGCGTGCCCGAAAAAATCTTTCGCACCGCGCTAAAAGCGCTGATTACGATATTGGCCCTTCGCATGATTTTCCAATTTATTCTGGGAGTCTATCTATGAACGAGCTAGAGCAGTCTATAATGGAGATTGAGGTCTACGGTTTTACCCTGTTGGAGAACGTACTGAGCAGCGAAGACGCCGCTGAAATGCGCGAAGCGTTGATCCGCTGCGAACGCGAGGTCGGCACTGAGCATCGGCATCGCGGTGCGGCGCGTCACGTTTCTAATTTACCCGTGCTCGACCGCGTATTTCATCCGTGCATAGACCATCCCCGCGTGCTGCCTATTCTCGAACATTTTCTCGACCGGTCGCTGATCTTGGGCAGCCTCAACTCGCGCATTGTACGCCCCGGCGACGGCTACCAAGATCTCCACAGCGATATCCCCGGCACCATGCTCAATATCGGCACGCCCGTCATGATGAATACCGTGTGGATGCTCGACGATTTCTCTCCGGAAATTGGCGGCACGCGCGTCGTACCAGGCTCGCATCGCAGCGGACTGGTCACGCCCCCGGAAGACTTTGAGGTCAAGCACGAAATACAGCCAACAGCACCGGCCGGATCGGTCATCGTATTTAACGGACAGTGCTGGCACGGCGGCGGCGCGAACACGAGCGATCGCAATCGCCACGCGCTCTTTGGACACTACCGCAAACACATGCTGCTCTTCCAACTAGACCCCCACGACGGCTTCCCACCCGAGTGGTTTGACGGCCTGACGCAGCGTCAGAAAGAGCTCATGCGCATGACGCACGGGCAGGGCTTAGGCGAGAAGCACGCCGCCGACGCGCACTTCTAAAAGTCTGCGCCCGCTGCGTGCCGTCCAGTCCCTGCAGCGAGTCTTGCAATACGCGGGATAGGGCGACATAGAATCCAATCCGGAGGAATCTATGTCGCCAGCCTGCACATCTACAGCCCAATGGCTTCTGCGATTCCGCATATCACTCAGCAGCCCGATGACCATTCCGTTCACATTTATCGACCCAGGACCGCTGCGCGACGGCGAACTCGAATTAGTTCTGGAACGCACAGAGCTGTGCAATGAGCGCATGAGCAACGCGCCTTGCTACACGTTTACAATGCGCCACCGGCCAGACGGACGACGCGCAGGATACATCGATGCGCGTATCGGGGAAGCCGAACTGCTCGTCTACTACGCAGGCCACATTGGCTATAGGGTAGAACCCCTCTTTCGCGGACGCCGTTTTGCCGCGCGTTCATGCCGTCTGATCTTATTCCTGTTTAAAGCGCACGATATCAATCCGGTGTGGATCACCTGCAACCCAGACAATGCGCCCTCCCGAAAAACGTGCGAGCGACTCGGTGCCGAGATGGTAGAAATCGTCGATCTACCCGCCAACACCGACATGTATCGCTATGGAGAACGGCGCAAATGTCGCTACCGGTTGGACCTGTAGGACGAGGACCTCTACCAGTCCGCTGAGAAACGCAAACCCACAAACGCGGCTCCGAGATTGAGTACGCATAAAAAACCCGTGCAATAACGCATTCTGGACGGAATGACCTTGCAAGGATAGATTTCTTGCGTTTGCCGCACAGGCAAATTGGAAAGTTTTGAACCAACTTATTTTATAAGAGGCCAGCGCAATGTACCAGACTACACCCGATACCATCAGCGACGAGGCGATCAGCCAGTTTAAACAGCGCGGATTTATAAAGATTCCTGGCGTCATATCCAAGGAAGAAGCCACTCATTTTCACGATGCGGCGCTGGAGGCCAGCGCGCGCGTGGATCAGGGACGCGACCGACCCGTTTTCAGTCAGCACGTCAACGTTTGGCGCGAGGATGAAACCATGCGTGCCCTGACGCTGCACAAAAACGTCGGTGGCGTTGCCCAGCGCCTGGCCGGCGTCCCTATGCGCCTCTGGCACGACCACATTCTCATCAAACAGCCCAACAACCAAGTAGCGACTGAGTTTCACCAAGACCAGCCCTACTGGCCGCACGCCCATTCGCCCAACGCACTGTCGGCGTGGATTGCCCTGTGCGACGTTCCCGTTGAACGCGGCTGTATGAGCTTTATTGCCGGCTCCCATCGACACAGTGACCTGACGGCTCAAAACCTACTTGACGGGCGCGACCTGTTCGGAAAGTGTCCTGACTTAGAGTATGAGGAGCGCGTAACGCTCCCTCTTAAAGCGGGCGACTGCACCTTCCACCACGCCCGCTGCGCGCACATGGCCGTACCCAACCAGACGGATAGACCGCGAGTTGCACACGTCGTGATTTTTATGGACCAAACGACGACCTACGTGGAAAAAAATCACGTCGTAACCGATCCGCTCGACTTACAAGAGGGACAGCGCATCGAAGGCGAGCTATTCCCGGCCGTGTGAGAGCACTTTCCCTTGGCACGCAAAGACATACGAACCATTTCCATATACTGCGCAGCGTGTAAAACGCTGCTGTACAAGTACCGCAAGGGCGGAAGAGGAGGCCTAGTAAAGTGCCTAGTCGAACGCATAACTGAGGACCATACGGCAGGCGATTGCACCTGCCCTCGGTGCGGTAAGGCATTTGCCCGCCAGCGCATGATGGAGGGCAAACCCGCGCATAAGATCATACAGGGCAAGGTCTTTACCAAAGGCATGTCTCGCAAGTAAGCGCGGATTCGAGATATGGCCCCCCCATAACGGGTTCTACAAATCTTTGGCGGAACGGTTGGGCAAACTTATATTTAGCCCTTCTGGCACGTGCGAACTGACTGTATTTTGAACTTTTTGCCTACACCCAACTTATGGAGTCCTTTAGAATGAGCGATTACTTTGTCTACATTGGCACCTACTCAAACGGAGGCAGTGAAGGGGTCTACGTTCAGCGCTTAAATATGGAGAGCGGCACCCTATCGCCGATTAGTGCCCACGGCGAGATTGAGAATCCGTCTTTCCTCGACCTCTCACCCGATCGCCGATTCCTATATGCCATAGGCGAGGTTGGTCAGGTGGACGGACGACCGGGCGGAGCCATTGGTGCCTATGCCATCGACTCATCTAATGGAACGCTCACGCATCTAAACACCGAATCGACCGTGGGCCCCGGTCCCTGCCACGTCAGCGTAGATGCGACGGGGCGCTACGTGCTCGTAGCCAATTACGGTGGCGGCAGCGTGGCCATCCTGCCCGTGCGAGATGATGGTTCGCTCGGCGAAGCCAGCGACTTTGTCCAGCACGAGGGCTCCAGCGTCAATCCGAATCGCCAGGGCGAACCGCACGCTCACTCGATCATGGTCTCCCCCAACAATACGCACGCCTTTGCGCCCGATTTGGGCATGGATAAAATTGCGATATACCAGATCGACCACGGCAGCGGCAAGCTGGCAGCCGGCGCACAGCCCTTTATGGACGTGGATCCCGGAGAGGGACCGAGACACTTCGACTTCCATCCCAACGGTCCATACGCCTATGTTATCAACGAACTGGGAAATACGATTGTTTCATACGATTACGACGCCGAGGCCGGCACGCTAGCGGCGACCGGTTCCGTTTCGACGCTGCCCGAAGATTTTGACGGCACCAGCCACACGGCCGATATCCACGTCCATCCCAACGGAAAGTTTCTCTACGGCTCCAACAGAGGACACGATAGCTTGGTTATCTGCGCCATAGACGGTGCAACGGGTCAGCTGGAGGTCATCGGCTGCGAACCCACGGGTGGGAAGAACCCGCGAAACTTCGCCATTGACCCAACGGGTACCTACCTGCTGGCGGCCAACCAAGACACCAACGACATTCACACGTTCCGTATCAATTCAGATACGGGCAGCCTGGAAAAAACGGGCGCCGTCGCCAGCGTACCTAAGCCCGTCTGCCTCAAGTTTTCTGCCCTGTCCTGATGGAGAGACGTGCACGCAGCGTCGGTGTGACGGGCGCACTGGGCAACCTCGGGTGGAAGCTGCTGCTTCACTTAGCCGCCTGCAGCGGTGCACCGCGCTTGGTTGCGCTCGATTATAGAGAAGCCGATCAGGCACGCCGCGACGCGCTGCGCGATGCGGCCAACGGGCGTCAGGTCGAGATTGAATTTGTCGCATGCGACCTACAGGACTGGAGCGATATGCGCTGGCGCAATGCGTTCGACCGCGTCGAATCCGTTGTTCACTTTGCGGCACAAAACCCTTTTCCAGAGGCGTCGTGGAGTGATGTCGATGCCTCCGCTGCGATGAACTTTAACACCGCGCACGCCGCAGCAGACAGCCCCACCGTCGAGCGCTATGTATTTGCTACATCGAATCACGTCATGGGCCGCTACAAAGACCGCAATTTGGAGGCGGGCGCTCTACTACCCGACTTAGAACCGGGCGTCGGCACGCTGTGGCACACCGGTCAGCAAGAGATGGACTCAACAATTTACGCCACTGCCAAATGGGCCGGCGAGCGCCACTGTCAGGCGCTGGGCCAGCGCGCAAACGGATCGACGACCTTTGCCTGTATTCGCATTGGCTGGTGTCAGCCCGGCGAGAATAGACCCGATACGCTTTCGGCAGCCGGCACGCCTACCCAAGCGCAGGGAGAACAGCAGGAAAGCCCTACCGATCGCTGGTATAAGAGCATGTGGCTGTCCAATCGAGACTTCTGTCAGCTCTTTCATCGGGCGACCGAAGCAGACGGCAGCGCTTGGCCAAACGGAGCTATCGTAGTCCACGGCATGTCAGACAACCGCGGAATGCCCTGGAATATAGAAGCCACCCGGCGGTATTTGGGCTACGAGCCATTAGACGATGTATACGGAGACTTATAGATGCAGGACATACCAGACAGTCGGATTGCGACAGGCTTTGCCGATACGCTGAGCACACAGGGTTTTAAATTCCTGGAGCACAGTTCGGATCCCGCTTTTGCCGTCGATACTTCTATGCGTTTAGCCTACGTAAACAGATCGTATATAGCGTTTGGATGCGCTAACGGCGGCCTAGGTGAACAGGATTCTTTTTCCGGTATTGGCACCTACATAGGCGATGTAATGAGCGATCCCCTGCGCCAATTCTACCTAATGGCCTACGGAACGCTCATAAAAGACGACAAGACGTGGAACCACGAATACGACTGTTCGAGTCCGACGCACTACAGGCGCTATCTGCAAAGTACGTTTCCCCTGAAAGGAAAAGGTCTGGTCGTCATTAACCGTCTGCTCAAAGAGCAGAGCCATACGGTCGCATCCGAACCGCCCGTAAAAGACTATTATCTGAACGAAAACCAGCTCATACCGCAGTGTTCTCACTGCCACAAAGTCCGTCGCCACGGAGCCGATGTAAAATGGGATTGGGTGACCGAGTGGGTAGCAAGCCCACCGCAAGAAGTCACGCATTCGCTCTGCGAGCCCTGCGCGGACTACTACTACGGAGAGCTTAAGGCGACGTTGACCTCGGCCTAGCTCGTCGAATCAGCCGTTTGTCTACGGCAGGAAACGCGGATGGTCGGCCCCCTCCGCGTCGAGCCCCCGGGTAACTTCCCGCGCATGATCGCCCTCACTGTCGGCTACCCAAATACTGGGGGATGCACCCGTCTGCGCACGACAAAAAATCAGCTGCGTTCCGTCAGAAGACATGCTAGCACGAAAGTCCCAGATGTCCTCGCGGAGAGGCGTCAAAGTTCGGCGCGCACCGTCGGTCGTATCCAAGCGGACAATCTGGACTCCACCGCGCGCAGCTTGGCCATCCAACTCGCGATTAAAGTGATCGACGTCCGGTCGATGTGCCTGGTACACCCATGGAACCTGTGCTTGGGGTGAGCGATAGGGCACTATAATCTCACCATCTGGCGTCCATGCCACTATGTTTGAACCCCCGCCGCTGCGTTGGGGCGGCCCGTATGTAGCGGCAAACCAAGCCACCTGTCCCTCCGTCAAGGCACGCATTTCCGAACCATCTGGACGGGCGATGTAGACATCGGCCCAGTCGTGACCTGGATCGTCTCTATACGCGCAGCCCATAAACGCTAACCACGTCCCGTCAGGCGAGAACTGTGGCCCAAAAAACAGTCGATCAGAATCCGCGGCTACCAGCCTGCGCTGCTGACCGTATGCATCGCTCGTCCAAATCTGATAGCCCTGTGGGCTGGCTAGGTGGTATGCTACGCGCTGACCGTCCGGGCTTAGAGAGAAGCCGTAGGGCAGTCCTTCGCCCAGCTGCGTAAACGGCTGTGCATCGGTGCCGTCAAGCGCGACGTTGAACACCTGCCCTCCCTCGTCGCGCACCACCTGCAACAGCAGGCGCTCATCGCCTATAAGCAGCTGTGGCGTCTCAAAGGAAGCACGGCGCTCTCGCGACACGACCTCTTCTAAATCACCGCTGTCGACGTCGTATATCCAGCAGTGAGTAGGCGTCTTGTGATAGTACTCGGCAAAGGGACGACCGGGACCGTCGCGGCGCGCCTCCATGCTGAGAAAGAGCACGCGCTGACCGTCGGGAAAGAATGCACACGGTTGCCACGTCTCTTGTAGAGGCACGTCAAAGTCAATGTAGTGCGGGGCCTCTCCGGCCAGGTCCATCACTCCCGTTTGTCCTTTTGACGTGAAGAAAAATCGCATTATACGCCCCATCTTTGCGCAAAACCACGCGCAATTTCCACGTGCATTTGCACGCCATAGGCAATCGCATCGTCGTTAAAATCAAAGTCGGGTTGATGTAACATGGGATATGAAGAGGCGCCTCGAGGACGCAGGCCGAGCCCAAACATGAAGGCGGGCACGCGCTGACCGTAAAAGGCGAAGTCCTCGGCACCCATTATGGGGTTTTCCAACTCCCGCATCCGAATCGTATCGGCCAACGCATCGCGCACAGTCTGCTCTGCGACGGCGCGCGCCCGAGCGTCATTATGCGTAGCTGGATAGCCATCTTCTCCAAAGCGCACTTCGGCGCGCCCGCCAAAAGCAGCCGCCGTGTGCTCGGCGATTTGGCCCACGCGGTCAATAGTCCGCTGGCGCGTTTCTTCGCTCAGCGCGCGCACCGTGCCAACCAGCCTGGCCGTCTGCGGAATGATGTTGCTGGCCGATCCGGCCGCGATGTGGCCAACGGTGACGACAGCGCTGTCGAGTGGATCCGTGTTACGCGCCACGATCGTCTGCAGCGCCACGACAATCTGCGCCGCAATATACACCGTATCGACTCCTTGATGTGGAAAGGCGGCGTGCGCACCTAGGCCTTCAACGGCAATTTCAAACTCGTCTGCGCTTGCCAGGACCGGACCGGTGCGCAAAAATATTTCGCCCACTTCCATATCGGGCGCACCGTGTAGACCAAAAATAGCCGCAACCTCTGGACCATCTAATGCACCTTCTTGGCACATGCGCTTACCCCCCGCACCACCCTCCTCTGCAGGCTGAAAAATAAACTTCACGGGTCCCTGCAATTCGTCGACGCATGCGGCGAGCATCTGCGCAGCTCCAACCAGGCAGGTCGTATGCCCGTCGTGCCCGCAGGCGTGCATGGTGCCGGCCACCTGAGAGCGATGGGGTACGCTGCTCTGCTCTTCGATAGGAAGCGCATCCATATCGGCTCGCAGGGCCACACAGGGCCCCGCTTTATCCCCCGCGAGCGTGGCGACAATTCCCGTGCCAGCCACGCCGGTGCGCAGCTCAATATCGGGGATTTCTTTCAAGCGCTCCAACACCCGAGCGGCGGTGCGCTCCTCCCGATAGGAGCATTCTGGATGCTGGTGTAAGTCGCGACGAAAGTCGACTAAATCTGGCAGCAGTTTGTTCAAGAGCGGACGAAGATCGCGCATATCGTTCCATGTGCGCACATCGGTGCGCGGTGAAGAGTGAGTATCTATTGACTAATAGTCGATACAGAGAGACACGTTTAACCCGTCTACAACATAACCGCTCTACCAGTTTGTATACGAGCCATCGCGGCGCTTCAAATGCGGAGCCTCCCAGTACTTGAATTCCTGCTCGCTGGCCAGCGCTTCGTTAAACTCCACGCCCAGCCCGGGCGTATCGGGCACTACGAGCATCGATCCTTCTAGCTGAACTTGGGTCGGGAAGAGGTCTGTATCCTGCGACGTGCTCTGTTCGCCCGGCGTCACGCGATGTTCCAGCCAGGCAAAATTGGGCACGGCTGCCGACATGTGAACCGAAGCAGCCGTGCAAATGGGCCCCAGCGGATTGTGCGGCATGAGGTCGATATAGTGAGACTCGGCGAGGCTAGCCACCTTCATCGCCTCGGTAAAGCCACCGACGTTGCAAATGTCGATGCGCGCAAACTGGGTGATGCCGCGCTCCAAGTAGGGCAGAAACTGCCACTTGCTGGCAAACTCCTCGCCAATGGCAAAGGGTATATCTACCATGGTGCGCAAACTTTCGTAGGCCTCCGGCGATTCATCGCGGATTGGCTCTTCGATA
>CALDFW010000104.1 GCA_937942165.1 uncultured bacterium
CCGATAGGGTTCCAGTTCGCGCGCCAGCGTAATCGCCTCTTCGATGCGCAGATTGCGGTGAATCTCCAACCCTAAATCGACGCCGTAGCCGATCCCCTCGCGCACGCCGACGACCATGGCCACCGCTTCGTCGATGACCTGGCTAGCCGGCTTTCGCTCAAAGCCGCTGTAAAATGGCGTCATGCGCAGGGACGTATAGCCGGCGGCAACGTGGCCGCACGCGCTGCTCACGCGCTCGGACAGCGTTTCGCCAACAACGTTCTCAAACACCTTTACCTTGTCGCGACACTTCCCGCCCAGCAGCTGGTATACGGGCAAGTCGACCGATTTACCGAGAATATCCCACAGGGCGATATCGATGGCGCTCAGCGCTGCGCTCAGCACCGCACCGGCAAAGTGCGTCTGACGAGAGACGAGCTGGAAATGATGTTCAATCCGGCGCGGGTCCTTTCCCACAAAATAGGCGGAAAGCTCGTCGAGGGCCGCCTTGACCACGCCGTGGTGGGCCCATAGCCCCGCCTCGCCGTTGCCGACGATACCGGCATCCGTATAGACGCGTATCAGCAGATAGCGATCGACCAGAAAGCTGCGTATTTCCGTTATCTTCATTCGATTTATCTCCATGGACCTGAGTCTAATACAGGCTCAACAGCCCCTCGGCGCCCGGCACGCCGCGCTCTTCAAATGCCTCGCTCAGCCAGCGCGCGCGCGAAGGCAGCCCCGGGTTGCGATAGGCGTAAACAACCGTCCAGCGCGTATCGCTGCCCGCTCTGCGCGGCGTAACGGCATGGGCGGCGTGCGTCCACATCAGCACCACAGACCCCTCAGGCGCCGACAGTTCCTCGATCTCGAGCGGCTGTCCGGTAACCGGATGTACCTTGTCCTGAATCCAATCTTCACGCAGTGCGCTGTCCGACTGAAAATCAATACTAGCGTCTCGGAATAGGTGGCTGCCGCGCACGACCTTCAGCGCTCCATCGCCCGGCGCAAAGCCGTTGACGTAGAAAAAGATGCGCACGAAACCCAGTTCGGGCCGCGTCTCACCGTATTCGTGGCTGTGCCAGTGTGCGCCTCCGTTGCCGCCGGGGCGATTGAGCGACACGCAGTGGTCGTAGCGGATGTCTTCGCCTAGGACCTCATGCACCAGATCGCGCATCTGCGGATGGCCGATGAGACTGGCCAAATAGTCGTTATACTCGGCTGCATAGTGACTCGGTTTGTATTCTTCATCCCCCGGCATGAGCGATTGGATACGACTGAGCGCCTCTACTAAACGCGTTCGGGCATCAGCAGTTAACAACCCGGGCAAGACAATATGACCATCGCGGTCCATCTCTTCTCTATCACCTAAACTCCAAGCACAGTCGATGAAAATCGATTCCATTTTTGCCATAACCAATCTCTCTTTTCTGCGATGCGCTCTGGCTCCACATAATCTGACAGATTTTATCGCCGCCATCAAATAGAAGGCCCCGCTCTTCAATCGCTTGGACTAGGTCTGGACCTATAGACATCACCGCGTAATTTTCGTATGCTGAAACCGAGGAGAAAATCTATGCACCTAACGATAGACCAACTGCGTTTTTTCAAGGAAAATGGGTATCTCATAGTGCGCGGCGTGCTCGATCCAGACCTTATGGAGCGCGCGCGAACGCGGCTGTGGGAATACGCCCCGCCGGGGCGATCTCGCGACGAGCCTGCAACCTGGGTAGGCCCCTTCCTACCAGAAGAAGAGGACGTAGAAAAGCCCAACCATCGCCGCGGCTTTCGCTGGCAGTACCGCGAACCGGGAAGCGAGGACTGGATGGTCGATCTATTGGCCAAAAACCCAGATATATGGTCTATGGCCGAGCAGATGATAGGCGAGGGAACGCTGGTGGAGCCGCAGCGTATTCGCGGCATCTACTGCACGATGCCCTATGGAGAGGCGCCTCTACCTCCGCTCCAGTGTCACTGCGATGGACACCCCTTTCACCTCGGCGTAGTGGGCTATATAGACGACGTGCCGCCCAACGGCGGGGGCTTTACCGTATGGCCGGGCAGTCACGCCCCGTTCTATCACGCGTTTAAGTCGCAGTACTTAACCGAACCAACCGACGCATACGACACCATCCGCCAAGAATTTAACGAGCAAAAGCCCGTCGACTGTTATGGACAGGCCGGCGACATCGTATTTTGGCACCACCGACTAGGACATATGGCCGCACCCAACGCCTCGGGACAGATTCGCCAAGCGGTGCTGTACGACTACGTAAAAAACGATTTAGAAGAGACGCAAAAAGAGGGGCCCCAGCCCGATATGTGGCGCGACTGGTCCCAGGGCCTGCGCGACGCCTGAGGCGTTTCCAACCGCACACCTGCATGCTTAAAAATCTGCTACACAGAGAAGATCTACCCCTATGAGTGAAGCAAACCAGCGCCGCACCTGCCGAGCCTGCGGCCAATCGTACGACTATCCCGGCCATCAGAGTATGGCAACGCGCACGTACTGCGAGAACTGCATCGAGCTGCCCGAACCAGCCCGACGCAACTTTGAACGCATGCGTCGCAGGTTAGATCGCCTAGAAAAGTCACTGGCCGAACTCAAGAGCCAGCAGACCTAATGACCGACGACGACCACAGCCGCCGCACGTTCTTTCGCGCAATCTTTAAGCGCGTCGTCGATCCGGTAGCCGCCTATGCCGAGCACCGCCTACCGCAGGCACGGACGCTGCTACGGCCCCCCGGCGCGCTGCCTGAACGCGCGTTTCTGGACACTTGCTACCGCTGCGGAAACTGTGCCGACAGCTGTCCCGTAGAGGCTATACAGCACAGTCAGAGCGACGACGAGACGCAGCGAGGGACCCCCGTCATCCTTCCAGACAGTCAGCCGTGTATTGCCTGCGAGGGACTGCACTGCATGGCCGCCTGCCCCAGCGGAGCCCTCGTCCCCACGCCGCTGAACCAGCTAGCGATGGGGCTGGCGCACGTAGATGCACCCACCTGTCAGCGCAGCAGCGGCGACGATTGTAGGCTGTGCTTCGATGCCTGCCCAACGCCCGAAAAAGCGCTCTCTATAGATTCAACTGACTCGCCCGTCGTTCATGCCGAGCACTGTATCGGCTGCGGCCTGTGTCAGCACGTATGCCCGACAGCGCCCAAGGCGATCATCGTTCATCCTACCTAATAACATTCCCCCAACTTCTGACACAAGAAAAGGGCCGGAATCTCTTCCGACCCTTTTCTACGTACTGCCAATTCTTCCCCTACGCCAGCTTTTGCACCGCGTCTCGCATCAGCTGACCGATGGGTAGGTTATGCGGACAGGCCGCTTCAGCTGCGCTAAAGTCCACCCCGTCTACGCGCTTGGCCTCTGCCGGAAGTTGGGCAAAGAGTTCGCGACCGCGTCGGCGATCGCCGTAGTTCTCGTAGTACATGCGGTAGCGCAGCGTCTCTGAAATTTGCAGCGGTGCGGCAAGGGCCAGTTCACACTGCTCGCTGCAGCCGCGGCAGTAGAGATGGTCGGTCTCGGCCGCGTATTCGCGCAGCATCTGCTGCTCGTCAAAGCCCATCGCACTGTTGCGTGCAGCGGCGGCATTTTCCTTGATCTGTTTGATATTTTTCATCGCCGAAACGGCCCCGTCTATCCGCTCGTCGGCCCACACCGCCTTGAGCGCAGCCTGGTAGGGGTTAAATCCCTTGGCCTTAAACTGGTCGACGCCGTCGGCAAAAGACACGGCGCCGCCCTGCGTCTTCATAGCCATTAGACCGATATTGGCCTCGTGCATTTTGTCGATGGCCCGATTGAGCGCATCGTTGTTGTAGTCGCGAAAATTGTACTTGAACATGACCGCGTCGACAAAGCCCACTTCCGCGGCTTTTTCCAGCGTGGCCACCATGTTCCCATGGTGAGACGAAAAACCAAAAAAGCGAATCTTACCCGACTTTTTAAGCTTTTCGGCAGTCTGCATCATTTCCGCATCGAGCCGATCGGGGTTGCCGAGGTTATGCAGGAAATACAGATCGATCACATCGGTCTTCAGGCTCTCGAGCGAACCTTCGAGGTTGGACACGAAAGAGTCCACGTCGTGGTCCGTGCTCTTGGTTACGATAAAACACTCTTTTCGACGCCCGCTCTTTTCAAGGATATTGCCAATCATCTTTTCACTCTTACCGCCCACGTAGCTCTGCGCGGTATCGATATAGCTGATCCCCTCCTTAAGCGCGGCGTTCATCAGCGGCGGCGTAACGGGCAGCGCCGTGCCCATCGTCAGAATGGGTATCTCGACGCCCGTCTTACCAAAGACGCGCGTGGGCATGGCCTTATCCTCTGCCGCATCCGCCCGGCCGACGGTCGACGCCAAGACGGCCCCGGCTCCTAGCGCGCCGCTGGTTGCCATAAACTCGCGCCGCGTCAACTTCCTGTCTCTATCGACCATAGTATCTCTCCCGTTAAGCGCTCTCTGTAGCGTCAATTTGCAACAATCCACTGGACTCTTTTTTACTGCTGCAGCCGCAGCCCCCTCCCGCACTGCTACTCCCACCACCGCCCCCACAGCATCCTTCTTGCCCGCCGGACATGCCCAGCAAGAGAGAGCGCTCCTTCGAGCGCGTTTCCCCCACCGCCGTTACGCGAATGGCGCGGTGGTCTTGCACGGGACACTCGTGCTCGCAGATGCCGCAGCCGATACAGACTTCGGGATCCACGTAAGGACGAGTCAACACGACCTTTTCGCCCCAGCGATTGGTAATTTCGACCTCGCGCGAATAGATCGCTTTGGGCGAAGTTGGACACACCTCCTCGCAGACGACGCAGGGCGTATCCATCGCCCACGGCAGACAGCGACCCCGATCGTAAAACGCCGTGCCCGTCTTAACCGGCCCCAGGTCCGTAAATTGGCCAATCCCCAGCTTCTGCTCAATCGAGATCTTCTGGATGGCTCCGGTGGGACACACCTCGCCGCACAGCGTGCAGTTGAGCTCGCAATAGCCCGTGCGCATGTTCATAATCGGCGTCCAGACGCCCTCAATACCGCCCTCCAACATCGCCGGCTGCAGCACGTTGGTCGGACAAACGCGGATACACTGGTCGCACTTTATGCAGCGCTCTAAGAAGGCGTCTTCGGCCACCGATCCGGGCGGACGCACCACCTCTTTTTTAAAGAGTTCGTCGACGTCGCCACTCCGGCGCGAAAAGGGAAAGCTCAGCGCACCGATTAGCCCGGCCATCACCGCGCGCCGACCGCTTATTTGCGGGCCTGCAACTTCCCCCTTTAGGTCGGGCATAAAGTCGAACGAGAGCGCGTCGTGCGGACAGTCATCGATGCAGTTAAAGCACACAAAGCACTCGGACTTGCGCAGGTTGGTATGGGGATCGGACGCCCCCTCGCAGCGCTGCAGGCACAGATCGCAGTCGACGCACTTATCGGTATCGCGGTGAATGCGCCACAGCGAAAAGCGGGAGAGCAAGCCCAGCGTCGCTCCCAGCGGACACAGGACGCGGCAAAAAAAGCGCGGAATGACCAGGTTCATACCAATCAGGAAAAACAGCAGAAAGCCGACGACCCATCCCAGCTGATGGACGTGCGGACGCACGTAAAACCACTCGGTAGGCATATCCAACGTCGGCAATACCGCGACCGTAAAGGAGCGAAAAAGCAGGGAGATCGGATCGAGCAAGCCAATCTGCAGCGACCCAAAGAGCGCAGCGCCCCCCATGCCGATCAATATGTAGTACTTGAGCGCAAAGACTTTGCGATAGCGATTGCTATCGATGTTTTCCGTAATGGTGCGGCGGTTAAACAGCCAGCCGGTAAACTGGTGTAAAATGCCGTAGGGACAGATCCAGTTGCAGAAAAAACGACCGAGGAAAAGCGTCGGTATAAGCAGCACGAGCGACCAGACTAATCCCTGGTACAGTGTATGCGTCGTGATAGCCGTAGCGATGGCGACCAGTGGGTCTACCTCGAGAAAAATCGAAACGGGATAGCCCTTGAGATAGCTAAACTGCGTGACAAAGCAGAAAAAGAAAAACAGCCCCATGAAAAAGATCTGCGAAATCAGGCGAACAACGGTTATGCGCATAGTGGTTTCCTATCCTACTCGTATCTCGCGCCAGTTGAGGCGCTTCCAGTCCGTAGAGCCCAACCCGCGCTCGGCCGCTTTGTGCAAGTACGACAGATTGGCCGCATCTCGCCCAAGCAGGGACTAGCCAAACGTATCCACCGCGACCATATCGGTACCTACGACGAGCGTGTCACCCACGGCAACGTCGCTCAGGCTACCGCCCGTAGGTCCATTGCGCATCAGAACGCGCGTTGCATCCAACACGACCAACGTAGGCTTCACCATATGGGGAAAGTCAGAAATGATCCCGTGAATGGCTTGGTGAAACTGGTTGCGCCGGCCGCCGAGCATACCGTACCAGTTTTTCATGGTCATCGACCCCGAGCACAGATTGTGGTCTTTGCACGGCGCAATGCCAATAACTTTGTCGGCTGCTGCAAAAGGTTCGTAAAACGTCGTCCACGTGCCCAGCACTTCTCCGTCGATCTTAACCTCTTCAAAAGAAGAGCGTCTCGGCAGCATCAGCTCGGCGCCGATTTCGTCGGCCGCCGCTTTGATACCCGACTTAAAAAAACAGCCCTCGGGCTGATTAATCGGATTGTCGGCGACAATAATCTTTTTCGCCCCCGCTTCGCGGCAGAGTTCGGCCACCGCTTTGAGCACGGCCGGGCTCGTCGTCGCACCCAGCAGCGGCGCCCGATCAAAGGCGACGTTAGGCTTGAGCAATACGGTATCGCCCGGACGGATAAAGCGCGCGATACCGCCCATTTCACCGATCGCAGCGCGCACCATCGCACCTGCATCGGTCCCGCGCGCAATCGCCATCGCCACTGCGCTGCTGCCGCTGTCCACGGCAAAAGAGGGCAGCGTTTTGGCTGCGGCCACTTGCACGTCGCGAAAAAACTGATCTCCGCCCCGCGGGTCGTGTAGCAACCCCGCCCCTACTCCCGAACCGGCAACGGCCAAACCCGTCATGCCCGCCCGGCGTAAAAACTCGCGTCGTTTCATAGCGCTACGTCATCCATTGAGAAAATTTTCGAGCATACTCGACCCGCAAGAGTTCAGGGACCAAGCAAATCCATTACTCTGACAGCAATCCATTAAAATCTCATTTTGGCAGCGAACGCAGCAGCGCGTCGGCACCCTCTTCTGCCAGCGCGCGTCCCTCGACTAGATTCACGCCGGCAAACAAATTACCGCGCTGGAAGATCACGTCGAAAAAACCGCCAAAGTCACCGGTAAAAACGGACGTCCCATCCACGGTGCGCGGCGCGGAAACCTCACCGTACTCTCTGAGATAGGTCAGGTACTGTTCTAACGTTTCCGAAGCCGCTTCAGGCGAATCATGCAGCGCAGCAAAGGCCGTCCATTCACCCGCATCGCTGCGGTACAGAGCCGTGTAGGTCTCTCCGAGAAAATCCAGACTCAGCGCATCTCGCTTAAAATACTGCACGGACACTCTATTTTCCCGTGGCAGCTCTTCCAGTCCCCAGACCTGACCGCTCCCGTCCTCCAGTCGCTCCACCAGCGCGCGCGCCACGGCCTCACTAGCCGCGCGGATCTCTTCGCCCACGTTTGAAGCAATAATCTGTGCGTAATAAGATCCCTTCCAAAAAAAGAAGCTGCTCTCAGCGCGATAGCCCTGGTCACCCAGCGGCTGCATCTGGGCATTCTCTGGCCGCTCAATAGCGTAAATGCCAAAAGCGTTGGCGACGCCGCCCATATCGTATACAAACACGTCGATAAACTGTCCCTCTTCACTGGCCAATGCGATAAAGTCCATACCGACGACGTCATAGGCCGTGTACTGTTCGGCCCGCCCGTTGATCTTTTCGTAAAGCGTCTCGGCCGTAAATAACTCCACTGCGCTCAGCTCTTTCCAACCCTCTGGCGCCAGTTCACCCAGCATGCCCGGTTCGGGAGGCGCTCCAGCGAGGCGTCCCTCGTCGCTCTCTTCGACGAGCTTGACCGAAGCTCGAACCGGAGCCTGTTCGGAAAGCAGACTCTGATCCAGGGCAAAGAGGTTTGGATCGTAGTGCTGCCCCTTGACGTAGACGCCCACGCCCATGCTGGCTATCAAAAAGAGCAAGAACGCGCCAATGGCCGTTTCGGTCGTGGATATATCCGTGCGCTCAAAAGCGCGCTTGCCAACGCCACCAAACACGATCGATCTATTCCCTTACCATGATGTGTTAGTCCTCTGATGCAATGATCGTCCGCGGACGCTCAACGAGGTTGCGCAAATAGTCGCAGTAAGCATTGCCCTTGGCCATGCCGGCAATCGCCAGCAGCTGTTCGGCATCGATATAGCCCTTATCGTAGGCGATTTCTTCGATACATCCGACCTTCAAACCCTGACGGTGCTCAATGGTCTGAACAAAGTTACTCGCTTCCAGCAGGCTCTCGTGCGTGCCCGTATCTAGCCATGCAAAGCCGCGCCCCAAGACTTCGACGCTCAGCTGGTCGCGCTCTAAATAGACCTTGTTGAGGTCGGTAATCTCTAGTTCTCCGCGTGCAGAGGGCTTTAAGCTACGAGCAATATCAACCGCCTCTCCATCGTAGAAGTAAAGGCCAATGACCGCGTAGTTCGAGCGGGGATGTTGCGGCTTCTCTTCAATGCCGATGGCCTTTCTGTCGGCATCAAACTCGACGACGCCGTAGCGCTCGGGATCCTGCACGTAGTAGGCGAATACCAATCCTCCATCGCTTATTTGCCCGGCGCGCTGTAGCCGGTTAGACAGCCCGTGTCCGTAGAGGAAGTTGTCGCCCAGAACGAGCGCGCTGGGCTGTCCATCTACAAAGTCGGCACCAATCGTATACGACTGGGCCAGCCCCTCAGGCCGCGGCTGCACCGCATACTGTATATCGAGACCAATCTGCGACCCATCCCCGAGCAGTTGGCGATATAGGTCGATGTGTTCGGGAGATGAAATCACGAGTATCTCGCGAATTCCAGCGAGCATGAGCACCGATAGAGGGTAGTAAATCATCGGCTTATCAAAGACTGGTAAAATTTGCTTTGAAAGTGAAACCGTCAGCGGGTAGAGCCGGGTGCCCTGTCCTCCCGCTAGTATGATACCTTTCATAAAGTTTCCCGTCGCATATGAGCGGCTATAAGAAGCGAATGTATATGTCGCCCTAGGAGACACACCATATATTAATATGACTTATAATCTCCACAACGACCACTCCTAAAGGAACGCAATGAAAATCGTCCTCGTCGGCTATCGCGCCGCCGGCAAGTCCACTTTGGGGAGACTGCTGTCCGATGCGCTAGATATGCCCTTCCTAGACGTTGATCGCGGCATTGAACAGCGCATTGGCGACCAGACTCTAACAGCCTTTTACAAAGAGGTAGGCGAAGAGGGGTTTCGCCCGATAGAAACCGATGTAGTCGTTGAGATGTGCACCACCGAACGCGCGGTCATCGCCTTTGGCGCCGGTTCGCTTATGCGCGCGCGCAACCAGCAAGCGGCAACGGAAAATTCGCTGGTGGTCTATCTGCAGGTGCCCGTCGCAGAGCTGTGGCAGCGCATCCAATCCGATCCTAGCAGCGATCAGACCCGACCCAACTTGGCCGGAGGAGGTGTGGAAGAGGTCGTTCACATGCTCGCCCAGCGCGAGCCCGTCTACTTGGCCTGCGCCGACTTAGTGGTCGACGGCACCGAGCAGCCCGAAGCAATGCTCCAGCGCGTAGTCGAAGCGTACCGACGCGCTGATCCGACTCAAGCTTAGCGCCTTATCCCGCAAATGCCGGAGACGGCACGCCGCTGCACTGCGGATCGATCTTAACCAACGAACCGGCCAACGGCTGTGCCGCCAGCGTCGCATCATCCATCTGCTGACAGGCCGACGTAATATAGAGCTCGTCCATATTTTTCCCGCCAAAAGCGCAGGATGTCACGTTAGAGAACGGCATTTCGTATTCGGCTAGCAGGTTCCCACTTTGTGGATCGTAGCGCTTGACGGCCCAACCGCCATAAACGGCGATCCACAGCGTGCCCCCTTCGTCAATGGCCATGCCATCAAAGACGCCGGCCCCTTCGTTTTGGCACACTACGCGCTCATTGCAAATAGCGCCGGTGTCGACGTTGTAGTCGTAGGCGCGCACCGTGTTGAGCGGCGAGTCGATAAAATACATGGTTTTCCCGTCGGCAGACCAGACAATGCCATTGGAAATAGAGACCGACTCTAGTTTTTTGCTCACGCTGTGATCGCGGTCCAAGCAGTACAGCGCACCGGCTCCCGTCGCTCCACCAAACTCCATCGTTCCCGCCCAAAGACGACCAGCCGGATCGCATTTACCGTCGTTAAATCGATTGGCCGGCACGCCGCGCTCTGGATCGCTGCCAAGCGGCGTGAGTTTCTCGCTTTCCAAGTCAATGTGGGCAAAGCCGTTGTGGAGCGCCACGACGAGCCCGCCGCTCTGCCTCGGCACGACCGTGCCTACCGCCTGGCAGGTATTCAGCGTGCGATTCACGCCGCGCTCTGGATCGTATATATAGACTTCGTGACTCAATATATCGACCCAGTAGAGCACGCCCTTGTCTGCGTCCCACAGCGATCCCTCTCCCACCAGCGTGCGCTTCTCGACAACCTGTTCTATGTCCACCGTCTGTTTAACCGTCATATCTCCACCTCTTACAATCGATTGCGTATACGAAGTTTATTCGCTCTGCGAGGTCTTCTCAGCTCTCTTGGCGCTCTCGCTCCATCTTTTCTTCGTGCAGCGCGCGCATAATCGGGTGGTGGCTCATTCCCTGGGCCCGCAGTTCGGCATAGCGCGCCTCGTCAACGTTTTCGCGGTTGAGATAACCGCGAATATCGTACGGTCCCTTTTGCGTAGGTTCGAGCAGTCCTTCAGCCAACATGAGTTCAAGCGGATAGCCCTTTTCCTGTAAGGGTAGGCGAACCATCTGGTGCCGACGTGCCGATTCCAACAGCGCCATTAGAATTTCTATCGTAGCTCGCGCACGCTCTCCGGAACCGCGGTGTTCCTCTGCCCCTTCAATCCAGGCGATAAGCTCTTTTGTTTGGCGCGCGTTGGCCATTCCACCGATTGTATCGATCTGCTCAGGCTCAAGGCCTAAGTCCTGCGTCTGCCATCCTCCACTCTCCGCGTTAAAGAGCCGCGTCCAGGTCTCCGTCGTCTCGACCATGCCCTCTGTGCCGCGAAATACGAACCGCGCACAGGAAGCATCCTGCATATCCAAATCACACTGCATAAAGATTTGCGTCCCGTCTGCCATATGAACCAATCCCATGCAGCCGTCTTCTATCGGCGTATCGCGCTCAAAGCGCTCACTCTGACGCTCAACTGCCCCCATAACCCATTCAGCCGTTGGATCGCCCATGACAAAGCGCATACCGTCTATCGCGTGCGTTCCGCAGTTTAGCAGTCCTGCAGCTACTTTGGCATCGGCGCGTATCAGTTGACCAATAGCGCCTCCCTGCACCAACTCACGCGCCTTTTCCCACCCCGGCGTAAAGCGCCGCTGGTGACTTACGACGAGCTTTGTGCCGCGCTCCTGACACGCATCCACCATCTCATCGGCCAATCCCAAGCCAACGGCCATCGGTTTCTCACATATAACGCCCTTAACCCCCGCCTCCGCGGCGGCTAGCGTAGGACCTGGATGCAGCAAGTGCCAGGTGCAAACGCTCACCATATCTGGCACGATTACATCGAGCATCTCCTCAATCTTGCCATAGGCCTGCGCAACCCCATACTCCTTCTGGAACTGTTCGCGAGCAACGTCTAGCGGATCGACCACGGCAACTACATCAACGCCGGCCAGCTGATAACCGCGCACGTGATGATGTGCAATATCTCCACAGCCGACGATGGCAGCCGTATACGTTCTTCCCATACTGTCCCCCTATTTTCTGAAAACGGTTTAGGCGAATGCCTTCCGCCTGCCCGGCACGCGCTACTTGCCGAGGTCCTGTTTGCGCAAAGCCCGGCGAATAACCGCCTCGGCCCACTGCGGACGCAGCGCATACACCGCGGTCAAGAGCTTGAGCTTCCAAGGCATAACTAATTGTCGAGACCGCTTGAGCATAGACTGCACGATTTGCTGACTAGCCGCCTCAATTGTAATGGACTCGCTGCTGTGACGGCGCGACGTAGCCCCCAGCGCCTGCCCGTCTTTGCCGAGCGCGCTCTGACGCAGGTTGGTCCCGCGCAGCCAGTGTGGCAGTACGACCATCACATCGACTCCTGTCCCCAGAAGCTCTAAGCGGAGCGTATCGCAAAAACCCTGAACCGCGTGCTTCGAAGCCACGTAGCCGCTGTGCAATGGGACGGGGACTTTCCCCTGCACCGAAGAGACGGCGACAAAGAGCCCACGGCTGTCTTTTAGATAGGGCAAGGTCGCATAAGCGGCGTGCACGACCCCCATGTAATTGACGTCCATTAGGCGACGAAAAACCGCGGGATCTTCCACTTCTTCAAAGCGCACCCACATGCTGATTCCCGCGTTGGCTATCACAACGTCAATGCCGTTCCACGCTTCCACTGCACGCTGTACTGCCGCCTGCACGTCGCTGGCTTCAGCCACGTCCCCCGCGTGGGCCAACACCTCTGCCCCACGCTCCTGGCACTTCTCCGCAACTCCTTCTAAGCGCTCGAGGTTCGTGGCGAAAAGCGCAAGGCGCGCGCCCTGTTGGGCAAGCGTATAGGCTAGAGCGGCACCGAGACCGGACGAAGCCCCAGTTAGTAAGACCCGCTTGTCTTTCATCATGGCGTATCGCCAAATACGCCATTCCCGGCAGAGAAGATATTGTTGGGATCCATAGCATGCTTGGTTTGGCGCAGCACCTGCATGCTGTTGGCGCTGTGCACCTGCGGCAGAAACTCCTTGCGCACTTTGCCAACGCCGTGGTGATGCGAAAGCGAACCACCCTGGTCGAGAATTACCTGACGCAGCGCGCTCTCCACATCGTGATAGGTGTGCTCAGGGTCGTCTAATCCGGCGCTAGAGAACGCCATCGTAAAATAGATGCATACGCCCGTATGATAGGTCTGGGTAACGCGAAAAGACAGGTAAGGCTTACCCACGACCTGGCGCTCTTTGCACTCTTGCCACAGGCACTCACGCACGGCCGTGGTAACGTGAAGAATGCGATCCCACGGCACGGAGGTTTCAAACGTTTCACCAAGAATGCCAAACTGGTTAAAAAAATCGCGTATGTACGCAATACCAAAGGTCAGCATATAGCCGCGCTGGCCGTTGCTGGCTCCAGCCGATATTGCGCCATATCGCTTGGCCGTTGAGAAAATAATTTTCTCCTGATGAGCCACCTCACTGGCAGTCCCTTCCATCGCAATAGTGCAAGCCGCTAGCTCATTTATATCGAAACCCTTCACCTTAAAAAGAAAGAAGCGCTGCATTCGCTGCTCTATCTTTTTGAGTCCTTCCGCCGCAGGCTTGAGGGCTTGTCCAAAGCGGAATTCGTTGTTGTTCACTAAGCGGATACTGGCCGGTAAAACACCTTCTCCCTGACGCAGTTCCTTCAGAAAGGATACACCCGTTGCAAAATCTGGGAACACCAACGAACCGAATTTCCGCACCTTGGGCAGAGGATAGATCTTGAGTTTGGCTTTGGTTATCAACCCCAAATTACCCTCGCTGCCAAAAAGCAAACCGCGCGGCTGCACGCCGGTAGAATTACGCGGCGTTGCGGAAAGAGTCTCCACCGAACCCGTCGGAGTAATCAGCGTCGCCTCAAGGACTATATCTTCGATATTGCCGTATTTATTCTTTTTCATTCCGCTGGCATTAGTCGAGATCCAACCGCCCAAGGTCGACAGTTCGACGCTGTCGGGATCGTGACCCGATGTATATCCGCGCGCCGCCAATTCGCGCTCTAAGTCACGCCCGCAAATCCCGGCTTCCACGCAGGCTAACAGATTTTCTTCGTCTAGTGAAAGAATGCGATTCATGCGGCTCATATCGACGGAAGCGATGGGGCGCTCTTCATCTCGGCGAAGGGTCAGCGAACCGCTAACGTTGGTACCTCCGCCGTAGGGCACAATGCACACGCCATGCAGGTTGGCCATCTCGACGATTTTATATACGTCCTCTTCGCTTTGGGGGTAGAGAACCATGTCGACATACCGATCTAAGGGCGCACCGTAGAGCACTCGATACACCTCGTTCACGCTCAGCTGACCGTGACTGTGACGCAGCCGCTCTGCGTCCGAAGCCGCAATCTGATCATCGGTGAGAGTCTCTTTTAACGCGCTCACGAAGTCGGCGTGGGTGCGCGCCTCAGGCAGAGTTTCCGGCGCTTTCTCAGGCAGCATGTCTTGCGGACGAAAAGACACGCCCAGCACTTCTTCTGCAAAGGGTATGAAATAGGGCATTTCATAGCCGCAGATTGGATAGCGATCGCCCGTGACGCGCACGCTACGCTCACCGACAAACTCAAAGCGCGTATCGGTGTAGCCCCACCGATGGGCATGGCGCTCGCCCGCTTCGTATGAATAACTTCCATTGCCTTTCATCGACTCGCTCCGTGCTTAACTGACTGAGTGAATTTCTCTTAAAACGCAGGCCGTTCGGCCAGTTTGTTCCCCGCTACATTTTTGCCTCGACAGTGCCAGACCCTGTGCGTTTCATTGCGCTCGGCAATCACCTTTGACGTCAGGGAAAAATAGCGCATTGTGTAGCCACACCGCCGCAAAGAGCTGCTGTTGGCAGCGGCTCCGTGTATGATGCGCGCGTCGTGTAGAGAGCATTCGTTTGGCTCTAGCTCAAAATATACGGCCTTGGTATTGTCGCGCTCTTCGGCAATGATCTGACGGGGAAATGTGTTGTGCGCCCGATCGACCTCTTCGTATTGAGAGAAGCCGTTGACGTGCGTTCCCGGCAGGACGCGCATGCAGCCATTGGCGCGCGTGGAGGGATCAATGGCCAACCAAACGGTGATAATCTGATCCATTCGGTCCATCCGTCCGTTCCAATAGGCCGAATCTTCGTGCCAAGGCGTTGCGCGACCGATCTGGGGCTCCTTGCAGATAAAGTGGCTGCTCCACAGACCAATATCTGGACCGATAAAGGGCTCTACCAAATCGAGCACTTGCTCAGCGAGCAAGAACTCGAAAAGTGCGGGACAGTTAAAGTGCGGCACGTCGAGCTGATCGGCTCTACGACCGGCCTCTTGTTGAGCCAATAAATCTTCAAAAAGCGCACTCAGACGAGCGAATTGATCTTCGCTAAAAAGCGGTTTCTTGTGCAGCCAGTAGCCGTTTTCTCTGTAAAAATCAGTGGCGCGATCGGTCGACACGTACGTCCTCCCTTATAGAGTATAACAGGTGTTTAACAAAGTATGGCCCACTTGGCCGACCGGCAAGCGAAACGCATCCGTTCCACTTGGACGCCTGAGACGCAATTTACTACTTTAACGCCCTATACGGCATTCTTTCCCTTTACCCAATGAGACTTCCTCAGCACAGTGCGTCTATCTCCTCTCAGAGAGCAAACCATGACAGGAAAAACCCGACCCAATATTGTCTTTGTCCTCACGGACGACCAAGGCTATGGTGATCTCGGATGCCACGGAAACAGCGCAATCCAGACGCCCAACATCGATCGTTTTCACAGCAAAGCCGTGCGCTTTAGCAACTATCACGTAGGCAGCACCTGCGCTCCAACGCGCGCCGGCCTGCTGACCGGACACTATTGCAACAGCGCGGGTGTTTGGCATACAATCGGAGGGCGTTCGCTGCTGCGAGCCGACGAGTGGACCTTGGCCAATGCCCTGCGCGAAGCCGGCTATAGAACGGGCCACTTTGGCAAGTGGCACTTGGGAGACAACGCGCCGTATCGCCCGCACGAACGCGGTTTCGACCGGACGGTTTATCACGCGGGAGGCGGCATCGGCAACACGGGCGATGCGTGGGGCAATGACTACTTTGATGACACCTACTTTAAAAACGGCGAGCCCACGGCTTTTACCGGCTACTGCACGGACGTATTCTTCCGCGAAGGCATGCGCTTTATCGATGAGGCGAAAGACGAGCCCTTCTTCTGCTATATAGCGACAAACGCGCCGCACGGACCGCTCAACGTAGAGCCGCGCTACGTTGAGCCCTACCTCGAGTCCACGCCCCACGAAGACCGCGCGCGCTTCTACGGCATGATCACCAACATAGACGAAAACTTTGGCCGGCTTGTAGATCAACTAGAAACACTAGGCATTGCCGAAAATACGATCGTCATTTTTATGACCGATAACGGCACGGCTACCGGCGTCGAGCTAGACGCATCTCAGTTTCCAATCGAAGGTCCCGGCTCCTATAACGTGGGAATGCGCGGCAAAAAGGGATCGCCCTACGACGGCGGACACCGAGTGCCTTTTTTACTCCGCTATGCCAATGGCGGCTTTGCCCACGAACGCGACATCGACGCGCTAACTTCGTACGTAGATTTCATGCCGACTCTGTTGGACCTCTGCGACATTGAGGTACCTAGCGAACGCTCTTTTCACGGGCAGAGCCTGACGCCTCTGCTTCATGGAAGGGAGCGCGCGCATTGGGCAGAGCGCACGACCTTTTGCGATACGCAGCGAGTCGCCCGCCCCGTCAAGTGGCGGCGCAGCGCAGTCATGCAGGGTCCCTGGCGTCTGATAGACGGTCGCGAGCTGTATGATTTGGACAGCGATCCCGGACAGCGCAGCGACGTTTCTGCACGCCACCCGGATCGCGTCGTCCAACTCCGCACGGCCTACGAAGACTGGTGGTCCCTTATCTCACCCCAATTTGACCGCGACGAACCCATTGCGCTGGGTTCGGACGACGAGGCGGTAAAAATCACGACGCACGATTTGCGCAACGAAAGCTCCAGCGTGGCCTGGAACCAAGGACAAGTGCGCGCCGGACAGGTGTGCAGCGGCTACTGGGCGGTAGATATCAAGCGTTCGGGTTCGTACGAGATCGAGCTCAGACGCTGGCCAGAAGAAACGGGCTATGCCCTACAGGCCGGCATTGACGGGGACGATAGCAACTGGCGGCGCGATAGCATAAAGCCCAGCGATGCCCACTACTACGAGTCGGGCGAAGCCATACCCGTGCAGTGGGCCCAAGTCGAAATCGACGGCACGGCACGGCAGTGCGAGATTGCCAGCGACGACGAGCGAGCTCATTTCACGCTAGAACTGGCAGCGGGGCCAGCACAGCTCTTCGCGGCTTTTTACGATACCAAAGAGCGCTGCATGGCACCCTATTACGCCTACGTCCGCTACGTTGGCGATGCCCCCGCATAGCGCAACCAGATCTCTTGGCGACCTATGCGCTATAGGCCACTCAGATACGCCTCCACTTCTTCGATATCGAGCACATCGCCCA
>CALDFW010000105.1 GCA_937942165.1 uncultured bacterium
ATTAGGGTCTTCGCGAAAGGAGAGTGCTTCTACAAGCCTTCTGGACTCGAATACCACCCCTTTCTTGCCGATAAAATCCAGTGCAGGCCGATTAGATTGGGTGATATCCCCCTGCGCATTGGTCGCAACAACAGCATCCGAGAGCCCCTCAAGGGTGCTATCCAACCGACGGCGCTCTTCAGAGAGTTCGCTATACAAGCGGGCGTGGTCCAACGCCAGGGCAACCATATCAAAGAGCGGTTTGAGCATGTCCAACCGTCTCAATATATCACTCTTTTGGTCGGATTTACTGCCAGTAGCCATAACCGCTATGGCCTGGCCGTCCTTTTTTATGGGTATGAAGTAGGCTGTGCGCCCCTTGCGACCACTTGGATGATCAATCCGTGTATCATAGCGATTGTCCCACTCATCTATAACCTGCATCGAACCCGTTCGCGCAACTTCTGCTGTAATATTTTCATCGGACAAATCGTATACTAAGCCCGTTTTTGCTTGGCGAGAACGGGGCACTGGTTTGCCCTCTACAACCTCGCAAATAACGCTGCGAACGACTTCTACCTGACTCTGATTGGGGTCGACAAGAGCGACCATCAGGGTCTCAAAGATTCCGGCTGAGATTACCTGATCCACCAATCGATCAAGAATCTGATCAGGATCTAACGGAGAGAGCAACGTGCGCTCCACGTCGGTCAGCGCGTGCAGCAGACGTTCGCGCTCTTCCATTTCGCGGTGGCGTAATTCCAGAGATCGGTGCATGCGCGCATGCTCCAGTGCGAGGGCAACCTGCTTAAACAGCGGTTCCAATAGGTCGATGCGGCGCTGTACCTCTTCCTGCTCTTCAATGGGACTACCCGTCGCTAGTACCGCTGCGACGCGTCCACCGCAGCGCAGCGGTATAAAGTATCCCATTTTAACGTTGCGCCGATTCTTCTCTCCGGAGTAGTCATAATCAATAAACCCGCGTACTAATAACCGTCCACCCAAGGCCGCAATAACGGTAAAATCATCGGAAACCTGAAAAGAGATCTCGCGCCCAATCAACGGACTCGTTTCTCGCGTCACCCTTCGGCCACGGTCGTCCTTTAAATGCGTTACATAGGAAGGACTCTCTACTACCCGCCTATCCGGCAATATTCGGCCACGGTCGTCAACGGATAGGTAGTTGGCCACGACTTCTATTTGCTCCTGATCCCAGTGCACCAACGAAATGGTTAGACTTCGGAAAATTCCGGCATAGAGGACTTCACGCGAGAGCACCTCTATTACCTCGCGCCAGTCAAGAGAAGTAATTAGCACGTCCTCTATACGGCGAGTGGCTTCCTTCACTTTTGTATCAGACAACCTATACGCCATCTTGACAGTTTTAGTATCAATTTTGGTTTTCTTATCTGTCCATAGAATCCCACTCATGAATCACCCTCCACTTCTGCCAAACCAGTCCGCCGCAGATAGTCCCTAAATTCGCTATCGCCGAGGCCTAAATATCGCTGAGCCGCTTCCAGATTACCCCTGCAGCGCTCTATTGCCGCAAGCAACACGAGCCGCAGAACCTGGTCAAAACCTCGTCCCGGCTCTGTTCGTTCCATTAATTCATGGGCATGGAGAGCAGAAATATTCTCATCTTCTGAACCTCTTTCCCCAGTAGCGGTTAGCGCTTCGATCCACCTTCGTTCCGTCCAGTTTTTTAATTCACGCACATTGCCTGGCCAGCTATACTCAGTCGGCAGTCGATCCAAGACTCCTGTTAAAGACGGATTCGCATCCGAACCGGCAAATGCAGACCAAAATGAACGACACAGCAGTTCAATATCCCCCCTGCGTTCGCGAAGGGGAGGAATATACAGGCTGTTCATGCCTAAGAGTTGAAAAAGACGGTCTTCTATCTGGCCGCCTTCGCCCAGAGGGCTTAATGCCGTTCGACTCGTTGCAATAACGCGCACGTCCAGTCCCTCCAACCCTCCACTTCCCATTTCCCTACGATGCTCAATAAAATCCAGCAGATAATGTTGGCCTTCTGCAGTCAAACAGGCAATCTCCTCAAAGAGCATCGATCCCCCCGCTGCCAGTTGGCACAGGCTCGAATTCGCCTCGGAATCTCTGCCGAACACATTTTCTAAATCAGCGCTAGTTTGAATACGAGTACAATCGACGCTTATGAGGGTGCGGTCGTGTGGTCCGTCTGCTCCGTGAAGCAAACGAGCTAAGGCAGTCTTACCGCACCCTACTTCTCCTACTATCAGCGCATTGTTCCAGCGATCTCGTCCGATTGATTGAACCCTTTGTAAAATCGTTCGCAGCGTCGGGTCTTCGCTGACAAAGGCCATCACGGCTTCTGGCCATATAGACTCGGAGTGCTTTATGCGTGCGTTTTCCCGCAGCGCAATGCGCTTTTCTACTCGGTTTATAGCAGCATTAACCTCATCTATGCTAAACGGCTTACGAATAAATTCATCCGCACCTAGGTGCATGGCCCGTACGGCTCTGTCTACCGTTCCATATCCCGACATCATAATCACCGGCAGCTTTGGATATAATTGACGGATACGCCCCAACAGCTCTATGCCGTTGAAATGCGTATCGTTCAACATTAAGTCGAGGAGCACGAGATTCGGCTTATTCGCCAGCAATTCTTCGAGGCCTTCAACTCCGCCCCTTACCGAAACTACCCGATGGCCCTGCAGACTCAGCGCACGCTCGAGCGTAACGCGCATAGTTTCTTCGTCATCAACTACTAATATTTCAGCCATAATTGTACGGTAGTAAATAATGCCTCGTGCAACAAGGCATACATTGATGGGTCTATATTTCACCCGTATTTTTAATCCACAGCGAACGCGAACCGAGCATATTTATGGACAGTGATAGACTCCGAGAAGCCCTGCCTTTTCTCCGCCTCAGAACAGAGGAACCCGAACCTCTTATCCTGTTTCTATTCCTGCTGATGTGTGCCATTATTGCCGCCGCTATCCTACTCCACATAGTGCGAAATCGCAAAGTGCGTCAGTCCCTACTATGCGATTTGACTAGGTTAGCCAGGGAGCGCGGCTTGACCGAAATGGATATCGCTCTACTCAGAGACATGGCCCAAAATCTGCCACGCCCCGCTCAATTAATAACGTCTTCCTATACGTTTAATATAACCGTCGGAACACACCTCAATCCGCTATTAGACAGCGCGTGGGACCATCATCACTTTGAGCGCATAACATCCATCCGCCGGCAGCTTGGCTTTGATAAAACACCTACAAATAAATCGCTGCGCTCAACGCGAGAACTGCCAGAGGGCCTTACGCTTCTGGTATGGAATGAGGATGTCGTGTATAGCGGGTTTTACGCTTGGATCTTAGTGCAAAGGGATGAGCGCGCTCTGACAATTGTGCCGCTAATAAAGAACGACTTTAATCGTTTTTTAGATTTAAAGGCCGGCACTTCGCTCGCTCTTCGCTTCTGGCGAGCGGCGGATACGGAGTATCGGATGGAGCTAGAAATCCACTCTATCGACGCGTCTGAACACGCGGTCATGCTGCGTCACTGCGTCGGGCTCGAAAGGCTTCAGCTGCGAGATTACTACCGACTCGACGTGCACTTTCCCCTATCATTTTTCAATGTGTCACCCGAAGACAATCGGCTGGTCTCAGAAGAAACTAGGATAGACGCATCTCTGCCGCCTATAGATACGCATGTATTGAATTTAAGCGCCGGCGGGCTCAGCGTTGAAACGGTAGAACAGGAAGAGGATGTTGGAGAGCGGCTCATAGTCGACCCTAGATACGAAGGTCTTTTCCAGCTGGCCGGCTTGCACTGCGAAAGGATTACACAAGAAAAGATGGGGGGTGTCCTACGCATCCAGCTGCGCTTTGTCGATATGCCAGAGACCCGTCGTTCGGCTTTAGTGCGCCAAGTATACGCCCACCAAATGACTCAACCTTCAGACGAAAACTAGATCGCTTACCGGTCGTCACAGCCGCCCGAACTGCGCCTTTTAAATGGGCATATACTCCAAATCGAATACCCGTTCGATAAACCATCCGACGCCGAAGAGCAAGATGACCCCCGAAACGCCCCAAACAACCTGCTTTTTGAAGGCCTGGTTGTTCAGCCAGAGGATGCCGGGAAAGAGCAGCGCAACTATGGCCACCTGCCCCAGCTCAACACCAATGTTAAACGATAGCAGCGAGACGACTAAGCCTTCTGTAGGCAACCCAAGTTCGCGCAGCACATTGGCGAAGCCAAAGCCATGCACCAGCCCGAAGATAAACGTGAGCACCCAGCGGTGTTGCGATTGTTGTAACCAGAAGTTTTCCAGCGCAACATAGGCTATGCTCAGCGCAATGCCAGCTTCAACCCATTGAGCGGGTAGCATAACAATTTCAAGGGCTGCCAAACACAGCGTAATACTGTGGGCTACAGTAAAAGCCGTCACAATCTTTACCAGCCCTTTGAGCTGTCCACCAACCGCGATCAGAGCTAAAAGGAAGAGGATGTGATCGTAACCGATTAGAATATGTTCGACGCCCAGCCAAACAAAGGCTATGGCTTGCTCTAAAAGAGATTTTTCCCGCTCTGAGTAAAAAGATTGGCGAACTTCACCAGCAGAAAAAACGGCCTGTTCCAACGGCTTACCCGGGAGCAATACCTTGGCGATACACTTATGGTCATCGCCAAATTGGCCAAAAAAATCGACCTCTACGTCTACCTGTTCTGGCGCACTACCGAGCGGAGCCCCAAAGTATAGAACGGCAAAGATATTGCCCTTGTTGTCGGGGCTCACATCGGCGCTTCCTGTGTGTAAAGAAACCGCTTCACCGTTGATTGAAACGCGAAATTGCCGACTTGCAAAATCGGAGACCTCGGGCAGGCCCGCTTCCATCTCCTCGTAAAACATCTCGCCATCACCGTTGGTGTCCAGTCCAAGCTGCTTCATATCGAAATCATCGATGCGCAACCGCACCATGAGCGTATCTGGACGAACCACTACATTAGCATAGCTCGTATTTAGCTTGTGAGCCCAAACCTCCGGGGCAAAGAAAAATGCGGCGAAAATAAGACCATAAAAGCGATGCATAGCGGATATTTTACTCTCGAAGAAATTAGATGTCTAGGGCTGATTCTGCAGAAAGACGATGTGCTGGGCAATACTCAAGCGATCTTGACTCGTTAAATGAGGATACCCCGGCATACTCGTTCCACCGATTCCCCGCGCAATGGTTTCGGCAATTTGCTCAACCGAAGCACCTCGTTTATAATGCGATAAGTCCCTAAAATCGCGGGGCGCCGGCCTCAATGTATTGGCGATCCGACCATCTCCGTGGCCCAGATCACCGTGGCACACAGCGCAGCCGTTCGTCATGTACAGTTGGTGCCCCCGCCTGTCAGTGACGGAAGAAGTCGTCTTTTCTTTTTCTTCGCTCTTGTCCCCGCATCCTGTATAAAAACAAGCGCTTAGCAGAGCGAGCGCAACAAGCTTACGCATGAACCGCACCGTCTTTCTAAGGGTTAAATAAAGTGCTTTTACTACTATATGGAAAGGGTTTTCAGATGCGCGTAAAAGAGACACCGAAGGTAGTGCCCCGTCCCACTTCACTTTGAACAGAGACCTGTTCACCGTGGGCCTCAACAACGTGGCGAACAATAGCTAAGCCCAGTCCCGTTCCTCCCATTGCGCGAGACCGCCCCTTATCAACGCGATAAAAGCGCTCGAATATGCGATCGAGATCGGCCGCGGGTATGCCAATTCCAGTATCGGAAATCTCTATCCATGCCCGTTTCCCTTTCAAACGCAGGCCGACCTCAACGCGGCCTCCCTCTGGCGTGTACTTCACGGCATTATCCAGCAGGTTCGTAAGAGCGTTCTCCATATGCTGAGCATCACACAGGACGGAATGCTCGCCTTCCATGCTAAACTGCAACGCAACTCCTTTACTCTCAGCGGGAGCGCGAACCGTCGTCAAGCTGCTATCGATTAAGCGCCGTAGATCACATACTCTCTTCTCTATTCGAAACTGCTCAGACTCTAAGCGAGAAAGATCGAGTAAGTCATCAAGAAGCAGGTTAAGACGGTCGGCGTTCGTAGAGATAATACCTATAAATCGCGTCGCCGCCGTCCTGTCATCTAAGGCTCCATCTGATAACGTCTCAGCGTACCCCTTGATTGAGGTCAGGGGGGTTCTCAGCTCATGAGACACGTTGGCGACAAAATCGCGACGCATTCGTTCCAACTGTCGCAAGCGCGTAATATCGTAGAATACCGTTACGGCTCCGACACACTGCTCGCCGTTAAAAATAGGCGCCACGTGAACGTCTAGGGACCTCGCCACTCCTCCCCCTATTTCTACTTCTACCTCGCTTTCGACGCCGTTTTCCAGGCAGTCATCAATGGCCCCCTGCACTGCGGCCTGTCGCACGATCTCTGCCGCTGGACGACCATACACGTCTTCACCAACGGAAAAAAGGTGGCCCAGAGCTCGATTAATCAGCTGCACACGACCATCCTGCCCCGTCACTAAAATTCCTTCAGTGATACTCTCTAAGATTACCTCAAGACGAGATTTTTCCGTGCTAAGGTGCCCGATCCGACGGTGGTACTTATCCGCCGTCGTCTGCAGCGTTTTCCGCAGTTCATCTGCCCTTTTAAACGCTCGCTCGTCAAGCCTGCCTTCATCCTCAAAGGCCGGAGCTACATAAGTGCGAAATTCCCTATTGATTTCACGAACCCACTCTCTCCCCAGCCGACTAGCACACCACGCAGACAACAGCACGGAAAACAATAGGAAGAGTAAGAGGAAAGGATCTGTTAAAGAACTAGCTAGGCTACCTCCCAGAAGAGACACCACCAACCAAACCAATAACAGGTTAAGACTTGCTTGAACTCCAACAAACCACCACCGCACGACTAGCGCTCTTCACGACGAAAGCGGTATCCAACACCTCGCACGGTCTCGACGCAGTCTGCGGCCTCGCGCAGCTTCTCCCGCAGACGACGCACGTGGGTATCAACCGTGCGCCGATATCCGCTGTGTTCGTAGCCCCATACAACGTTGAGCAGTTCCTCGCGAGACTGCACGCGCCCTCTTCGCTCTGCCAGAGTCAACAACAGCCGAAATTCCGTCGCCGTTAGTTCAATCTCTTCGCGTCCTACCTGCACCCGATGTCCGATCGGATCGACCATCAAAGGTCCCACACGGAAACACTCATCCGAGACTTCTTCAGCCGGCTGGGCGCGTCTCAGTATAGCTCGCACGCGCAGCACGAGTTCGCGCGGAGAAAAGGGTTTGGTAAGGTAGTCATCCGCGCCCAATTCAAGTCCTACAATCCGATCCACTTCCTCAGTGCGGGCTGTCAACATAAGCACGGGAATATGCTTAGTCTCAGCGTTCCCCTTCAGTAAACGGCACACTTCTAACCCATCTATACCGGGCAGCATGAGGTCCAGCAAAACAAGGGAAGGAGCTTCCTCGGAAGCAACTTCCAACGCCTCTTCACCTGAGCCGACAGCAACAATGGAAAACCCTGCCTGCTTTAGATTATAACTTATAAGGTCGAGTATATCCTCTTCGTCTTCTACAACTAGGATTGATTTACCAGTCATTCGATTACTCCGAAAGATTGAGGGTTAAACATCGCTTTGGTCCCCTCTCTCTTCCCACCAGTCTTCTTTCTGATGGCGCACGATATGGCCATCTACTAAATAGGAGACATTCTCTGCGATATTGGATGCGTTGTCCCCGATACGCTCTAAGTGACGAGATACTAAGATCAGATAGATTGCTCGGTCTATCATGTCTGGCCTACCCGTAGCCCCGTGCATATACGTGATTAATTCTCGAAAAATCTGGTCGCGCAACCCATCGAGTTGCTCGTCGCGCTTACCTACATCCTTGGCTAAATCCACATCGCGGCGCACAAACGCATCGAGCGCATCTTTGACCATATTCCGAGCCAAATCTCCCATTCTCGGAATATCAATCAGCGGTTTAAGCAATGGCATGGTATTGAGCACCTGCGCTCTCTGCGCGATGTTGACGGCCTGATCGTTTATGCGCTCTAAGTCGTCATTTATTTTCATCATCGTGGTCAATAGACGTAAGTCGCTAGCGACAGGTCCCTGCGTAGCCATGAGCGTTAGGCAAGCCTCTTCAATTCTAATTTCCCAGTCATCAATGCGCCTCCCCCCCGAAATAACCTGTTCGATCAGGGCATCATCTCGTTCGAGTAGGGCTTGCATAGCTAAGGCGATAGACTCTTCTACTTCTCCCCCCATTTTAAGTAAATCCTGCTTGAGATCGCCGAGTTGATGATCGAATTTTCTCTCCATGCCTCTACTCCATTACGTGGGTGTGTCTATCTCTGCTCTTTATATCTGAGATAGGTTTTATCCAAACCGTCCCGTCACATAATCTTCCGTCTGTTTTAAATGAGGTTGAGTAAACATCTGCTGCGTTTGGTTGAATTCAACGAGACGCCCTAAATAAAAGAAGGCCGTATAGTCTGAGATTCGAGCTGCTTGCTGTAAGTTATGGGTAACAATCACAATCGTGTAGTCATTCTTTAATTCACTGATTGTTTCTTCAATCCGCACAGTAGCAATTGGGTCAAGCGCAGAACAGGGCTCATCCATGAGGACCACTTCCGGTTCAACTGCCAAAGTGCGCGCTATACACAGGCGCTGTTGCTGTCCACCTGACAGCCCGAGGGCATTGTCTTTTAATCGGTCCTTGACCTCATCCCATAAGGCGGCCGCGCGCAGGCTTTTTTCGACGGATTCATCCAGCACGGAGCTTCGATTCTCACCTGCAATGCGCAGTCCATACGCTACGTTTTCATAGATTGATTTTGGGAATGGATTTGATTTTTGAAAAACCATACCCACCCGACGACGCAAATCTATTACGTCGTAATCCGGAGCATATATATCCGCTCCGCTCACGCGTACATTACCCTCTATACGAGCAGACTCTACCAAATCGTTTAGGCGGTTTAAGCTTCGCAGTAAGGTCGACTTACCGCAGCCCGACGGCCCGATAAATGCAGTTACTTCGCGCTCGGGTATAGCCAAATCCACGTCGTACAACGCCTGTGTGTCTCCGTAGTATAAACTGAGTTTATCTACTTCGACTATGGGATTTTCTATCTCCGCAACAACAAAGGGATCGTCAATCTCGCCCCGTATTTCACTCATGATATCTTTCTCTTTACTGATAGCTAAAAAGCAGTTGAGGCATAGCGACGCCTTAGCTTGTTCCGCACGACGATAGCCGTCAAGTTTAACGCGAGTACGATTAGAAGCAGTAACAGGGCCGTCGTATAGACCATGGGGCGTGCGGCTTCGACATTGGGTGACTGGAAACCCACGTCGTAGATATGGAATCCCAAATGCATAAACTTGCGTTCCAAGTGAAAAAACGGCCAATATGCATCTAAGGGCAGATCAGGTGCCAATTTAACGACCCCCGTAATCATAAGGGGAGCCACTTCACCGGCTCCGCGCGCGGTGGCGAGAATGACGCCCGTGAGGATACCCGGCAGCGCGCTGGGTAGGACAACGTTCCAGATCATTTGAAATTTAGTCGAACCCAGCCCCAAAGCTCCTTCGCGCAGTTCGCGCGGCACGGCCGCCAACGCCTCTTCTGTTGCTACAATAACCACCGGCACGGTTAGCAGAGCCAGCGTGAGCGAAGCCCACAAGATTCCGCCCGTTCCGTAGGTCGGCGTAGGCAGAGCCTCCGGATAGAACAGCCGATCTATACTCCCGCCCACACCGTAAACGAAAAAACCTAATCCAAACATGCCGAACACGATGGAAGGAACGCCAGCCAAGTTGTTTACTGCGATGCGAACCAGTCGAACAAATAGTCCCTGTTTGGCATATTCGCGTAAATAGAGAGCGGCCAATATACCAAACGGCACAGCGGCTAGACTCATTAGCATAACCATCATGACGGTGCCAAACAGAGCGGGGAAGATCCCTCCCTCTGTGTTGGACTCGCGCGGTTGGCCAGCGACAAACTCCCACCCTTTCTCACAGTAGATCCCGATTTTACCCCACACCCCCAGCGCGTTGGGCTGATAGGTTCGCACTATATCGGCTACGCGCACCGAACGTTCCCGACCGTCGGCTAGCCGTATGGACACAGTAGCCTGCTCATTTTCAGCACGCACCGCATTGAGCCGTTCGGATACCCGCTCGTAGCGTTCCCAAAGCGCTCGATCTCGATCTTCGAGTTCGGCCATAGCCTCAGGTTTAGCCCCGTCCATTTCCAATCGGCGCTTTTCTAAGCGAAGATCTTCCATAGCACGATTCAGTTCGCCCATCTCCTCGTGCTCTATAGACCGAATAACCTCCCACCTCGTTGCGGACGCTTCCAGCAAGGGCTGCAGTGCTTTCCACACATCTTGCCCATCAGCAGCCAACACTTGGTCATTCTGCGTTATCTCTTCGAGATATCCGTACGCATCGCCCCATTCCAGTCGTTCAAAAACAACGACGGGGGCCGGCTGCTCTATTCGCTCAATATCCGCTTCATCGACCCAGCGAAAGTCTAGGCCATACGCATCTCTATTTCCCACCTTCAACTGAATGCGGTAGGCTTCTGGCTGGTCAGGTATGACCTGCCGATCAACCACTTTACCCAACACGACCTGTCCGTCGCGTAGATAGAGTTGCTCTAGTGCACTAGGCCAGAAAACGCCCACACCGTTGTAGAGGATAATCCCCACCAAACCTGAGATCATCAGCAAGCAAAAAGCGAGTGCACTTCCGGTCAGCCAAATAAAGGGGTCTCCGCCGCGCCAAAACCTTAGCGTCATAGTCTATTATACCTATCTCGAAGCCGCTGTCGTACGATCTCAGCTAGTGTGTTAATGGCAAACGTGGCGAGAAAAAGAAGTAAACCACTTAGGAAGAGAACGCGGTAAAGCGTACCCTGATGAGGCGCCTCTGGTAGTTCCACGGCAATATTGGCGGAAATCGTGCGCATCCCATTGAATAGATCCCAATCCAATACCGGCGTATTGCCCGTTGCCATCAGGACAATCATCGTCTCGCCAATAGCCCTGCCAAAGCCGATCATTGATGCAGAGAAGATGCCCGGTAGCGCCATGGGCAAAACGACACGAATCGCCGTTTGCCAGCGCGTTGCGCCCAGGGCCAGAGACCCCGCCCGCAGATGGCTAGGCACGCTTGAAAGTGCGTCCTCGCATATCGTAAAGATCAGCGGCACGACGGCAAAACCCATGGCAAAACCAACGACGAGGCAGTTGCGCTGATCGTATTCCATCGCCAAATCGCGCTGCCACCAGTGTAAAAAACCGTTTGCAAAGAGACGCTCTTCCAATAGAGGACCCAGCACAAAGGCTGCCCAACAGGTCAACAGTGCTACGGCCACCAAAAGGTATATTTCCCAACGTTGCGCAGTCCTGCGGCGAAAATTAGCTGGAAGTTGGCTCCAAAGCCACGCGGCAAAGATGACGCATACAGGTATGAGGGGAAATAACAAAAGCGTCCCAACCAAATGCCGCTCTAGGAGGGGAGCAAGCCATAAACCAGCGAGAAAACCGAGAATTACGCTAGGCAGAGA
>CALDFW010000106.1 GCA_937942165.1 uncultured bacterium
CTGGGATATATGGAAGTTACATCGCACCACAGGGGCGCACCCATCTCTGAAGAAGAGCTCAACGTCGTTGCCAGCTTCGCTCTTCAAGCGGCCAAAGCGATCAGCGACGCGCAGGCCCACAGTGATATAGATACTTGGAAGGGCGAAGTCGCCGCCGCTCTTAAAGACTGGGACCTATAAGGCGACCAAAGAGAAGATGGCATACGAAAACCAACCAGTAGACAGTCAAGAGAAATCCTCTGGGGCGCCGACAGATGCCACAGAGGCTCCAAACGATGAACAAACTCCACCGCCTGACCGACAGTCGTTCGGAGACGAGTCCGCCGCCTGGATGGTCGTCAATATTTCTGGCGACGGCCTGCAGGCGACGCTCAAACAAATTAGCTTCGGCGGCGACGAAAGCCTGACAAACAGAGACATTTCTACTGCACTTGCCGAGCAGTATGACATCAAGCACGGCCTACAGGGTGAAGTAGTTGCAGAGATCACCGAAAAAGCGAAGGAAGATTTAGAAGCGACCGTTCAGGGGAATTATGTAGTGGCACAGGGAGACGCCCCTGAAGCTGGCATAGATGGGCGCATCGAGTACGATTTCTTGGGCGATAACCCAGGCGAGGTCATACTCTACAAACAGATACAAGATGCCTTTGCCGAAGAAACGGTTGAAGGCGTCCTCTCAAAGAGCACTACGAGTATGCTAGCCACCCCCGGCCAACAGCTAGCTCATATTGTCGCTGCCACAGCGGGCACGACCGGTCGCGACGTGTACGGCAACGTCCTAGAAAAACCAGGGAAAGAAGTAACGCTCGAGGCCGGACGATACACGAGCCAGAACGACAGCACGTTTATCGCAGACCAGCTCGGCTATGTCCTTATCAACCAAAACAAGCTATCTATTATCCCTCCGGTTTGGGTTGCACCCGACAGTATGAAGGCCTACTTCATCCACTTCCCCTTACCTGAGAAACAGCCTCCCATCAGGGCAGACATCCTACAAGATCTGCTTAAGGAACTGGGCATTCAATCGGGCTTTGTAACCAAAACGATGGACTTGATTACAAGTAAGGCTCCTCCATCAAAGCAGCCGAAGGCACGGTTAATTGCACGCGGAACAGCGCCCGTTCATGGAAATGACGCGAATATCGATCTCGGCTTTAACCCAGAAAAAATGGCGGGAAAGGTCAACCCTGACGGCAGCATCGACCTGCGAGAGCGAAATTCAGTTATCGCAGTTGAGGAAGGCCAACTGCTCGGAACCTTGATCCAGGCAACCCAGGGAGAAGCGGGCATAGACGTTATGGGCAACGTGCTGCCCGCGGACGATGGCGATGACTCGCTCACCTTCACACCGGGCGAAAACGTGCGCGGAGAAGGCAATCCTCCCACGCAATTTTATGCCCTGACCAGCGGCAATGTACATCTCGGCAAGGGCACTATTGAAGTGAAACAGGTCTTTGTCGTCAGCGGCGACGTAAATTACGAGATTGGCAATATAGATACGCCGCACGATGTGCAAATAAACGGCGACGTGCTTCCAGGTTTCACAATAAAGGCTGGAGGATCCATAACGGTTGGTGGAAATATTGAAAGCAGTGCAACTCTGACGGCTCAGGGTGATATTATCGTGGCACGCGGTATCATAGGCGGTGATACCCACGTCAAAGCTGCTGGAACCATCTCACAGGGTTCCATACAAACGCAGTACGTTTTGAACGCCAGTATTGCGGCCAAAGGCGACGTAGAGATCGGCAGCTACGCTTTTAACTCTTACGTGCGCTCCAACAGATCTATTACCGTTCATCCAGGAGGTGGCGATCGCGGCGGCAGCATAGTCGGCGGCGAGGCTATGGCTGCAGAACGCATCACCTGTCAAAACGCCGGATCCTCTACTACCGCCGGCACACTCGTCAGCATCAACCCCAATCCCGAGGTCGCAGCCCAGATAGCTGAGATTGACAAGACGATAGAATTCTGCGATACGAATGCGATCCGCCTGCTCCGCACCCTAGGCCTCAAACGAGCCCATTCTCAGTATATAAAAACCCTGCTGCGCCAGGCTCCGGAGTCAAAGAAGAAAGTATTGAAAGAAATTGTGAAGAAACTGTATGATCTACTCGATATGCGCGGCAAATCGAACACAGAAAAAGAAGAGCTAAAAAAAATGCTGGACGCTTCGACAGAAAGTGCGGAAATTGTCGTAACGGGCAAAGCGTTTTCTGGCATCCGCATTGCAATAGGCGAGAGCGAAGACACGCTCAGCGCAGACCACGTCGGCTTTTCCTTCCGAATTGATCCAGATTCAGATGAAATCAAAGCCAGGCCCGTAGCCGACGTAGCAGAGGGCGAAGAAGAAGGCCAAGACAGTGAGGAACCGGAGTAGTCGAATCCGTCGACTGCGGTGGCACCGCTTCAAGACCGCACAAGCGGACTTACTCTTGCTCTTTCTCTAGATAAATACAGATCCCGAGCTATTTTCTTTTTAGAAGTTTAAGAAAGCGCGGTGGATGCAAAGTGGAGCAAACTAATCGAATTATTTTATGCGTAGATGATGAACGGGAGATCTTAAGTGCCCTCCAGCGTTCCCTACGACAAAAAGCTGACCGCATTCTAACTGCGACCAGCGGAGAAGAGGGGCTTGCGCTCTTAGAAGAACACGCTCCCGGCGTAATCGTATCCGATATGCGAATGCCGGGGATGAACGGAGCAGAGTTTCTCAATCGCGTCTTAGAGTTCGCTCCCCATACCTTCCGCATTCTGCTAACGGGTCACGCCGATATGGATGCCGCGATCTCGGCAATTAACAAGGGAGAAATTCACCGTTATCTGCACAAACCCTGGGATGCTGATGAGCTCGGACACGCCATCGAACAGGGGTTTGAACGCCACCAACTCATACAGGCAAACTTGGCGTTAACTGATTCTCTGAGCGAAAAAAATCAGGAATTAGAAGAGCTCAATATGACGCTTGAACAAAAAGTTGTTGAGCGAACAGAGCAGCTGCTGCACAGCGAACGTCTTTCGGTTCTGGGTCGGCTAGCGGCGGGCATCGTGCATGAGGTAATGACCCCGTTAACGATCTCTGTAGGATGGGTTGAAACGGTTTCAAAATCCCCCAATATAACCGAGGATCAGCAGAACTCGCTCTCTATAGCCACCGAGCAAATATTTCGGGCTGCGAGTATTATGGAGAGCATGCGAGACTTTTCCCGAAAAAAACACCCCATAAAAACGCCCACGGATGCCAACAAACTAATTGGCCATGCGCTCGACCTGCTTATTCACCCTTTAAAGCAAAAAAACATATCCATATCGCGTTCATTTGAAGCTAATGAGCGTATCAACGTAGATGGAGAGCAAATAACCCAAGTGCTCCTCAACCTCATCAATAACGCAATAGATGCCTTAGACTCAGGTGGGCGCATTACGCTATCGACTCGGGTCGTCGGAACTGCACAAAGCGCCCGCTCTGTGCAAGTTACGGTTAAGGACAACGGATCGGGTATAGCTCCCGACCTAGTGCAGCAGATATTTGAACCCTTCTTTTCGACCAAAGGCAGCAAAGGCACGGGCTTGGGTCTATCCATCTGCAAGGGTATCATCGATAATCACGGAGGCTCGATCGACTTGGAGAGTCGACTGGGACAGGGCACAACGTTTACGTTAACACTGCCAGTCGAATCCTAGCGGCTCACTCATCGCGTTTGATCTGCAGTACATAAAAGAGGCCCCCCCTGATAAGAATCAGGGGGGGCCTCTTTTTAGATCACACCTAGGGGCTCAGTCGAACCGAATCTCTCCCCCACTCTGCTGGCTTCTATAGATACCATCCAAGATCTTGAGCACCTGAAGCGATTGCTCTGCAGGAACGGGTGACGGCTGCCCCTCAGCCAAGGCCTGGGCAAACTCAACGCATTCCTGTGCATGGGCCTCAAGACCATCGTACATCAGCTTGAGCTGGCGGTTGTATTGCTGACGCGTCTCGTAGTTGCTCTCGTATAACTCGCACTTAGGCCAGTGGGCTCCAGCACCTGTTCCATAGAGCCACATCTGCATATCTTCACCCTGCGTATCGTGGTGAAGCAACCAGCTGACTTCAATAACCAGCGTCGCACCGTTATCAAAGCGAACAAATGCCGCAGCAAAATCTTCAACGTCAAACTGGGGCGGAATGGCATTCCGACCCCACTGACTGAATGCCCCTTCGCGATGAGCCAGTTCCGCACGCGCCACGCCCGTGACGGCCACGGGTTCGGGATTGCCCATAAACCACAGCGTCAGGTCGAGAATATGAACACCTATGTCAATGCAGGGTCCACCGCCACTGTGCTCTTTAAGAATAAAGCCGCCGCCCGTCGGCGCGGCCGCCCGGCGCAGCATCCAACTTCTAGCATGGTAAATATCTCCAAGTGCTCCGGTGTCAATCTCCGCTTTCATGGCCTTAGATGAACCTTGGAAACGAAAGTGCTGTGCCGTCATGAGCATCTTACCCGACCTATCCCGCGCTTCAATCATACGGTGGATTTCATCGGGCGTAGGCGCGAGCGGCTTCTCACATATGACGTGCTTGCCGGCCTCTAGGGCCGCGATGCTCAGCGGCGCATGATACGTGCTAGGCGTGCAAACGTCGATCACATCGATATCGCTGTCACTAAAGAGCGCTTCGGGGTCGGTGTGTAATTTCTTTACGTCGTGTTCTTGGCCCCAGCGGTTTAACGCTTCTTGACTAACATCGCTTCCAGCCACGACCTCTGCGTGTTCAGAAGCCGCCCAACCGGGCATATGCGTGCGCGCAATGCCTCCTACACCTACTACGCCTACTCGTAATTTGCTCATAATCCATCCTGTTGTAAGAGTGAAGACCTTTATCAGATTTCAAAGATCGCATAAGATCAGACGGGCTGCAAGAAATCAGATAGGCTCGATCTGATCGACGCGAACCCATCCACCCAACCCATTTTGCAACCGCACAAGTGACCAGTCTCCCTCACTGCGCACTACGCGTACTTTCGTGCCTTCGTGCATTATAAACACTTCCGTTTGATCGACGTCAGGGCCACTGCGGGCAGTAACGACTTCGGCCAGTGCGATGGCAGACACCTCACTTGCCTGATGGTAAAGACGAAACGAAAGCCAGCCTATTCCTCCAACCGTTAACAGGGCACAAATAGACAGCGATACCAGCCAGACGACCTGCGTGCTGCGACCCCATACCCGCCAACCCAATAGGCCGAGCAATCCCATCCAGCCCAGAGCAAAAAAGAGCGACAACTCGCTCAGGGTGGGGTAGAAAAAGGCCTTTGTTAAAAAGAGACTCACCGCATTGCCATTAGCAGGGGGATCGCGATCCTTCTTCACCTGATGAGCAAAGCGCAGATTCGCGACGATGTCCTCATCACGGGGGCTGAGTTTATAGGCTCGTTCATACCATAAAATAGCCTCACCTAAACGACCGGATTTAAAGTTTGCGTTGGCCAAGTTATAGAAAAGACGTGCGTCTTGCACGCCGCTTTCCACTACTTGCAAATAGGCACGACGTGCACTATCAAAGTCACCGCTGCGATACCGGCCATTGGCTTCATTAAACAGCCCAACGGAAGCAGACTGCGCCCCAGCGTCAAAAGCAACGAGCACAAGCGCTAGGATCAGAGCTCGTATCATATCTTCTTTTCCAACAGTGTGATGAGATCTTCCGCCTCTTGGCGAATTTTGTTCATGTCCGAGCGCTCTCCCACCCCTTGAGCAAAACGCGCATAGTCACAGCGAATTAACCACTCGCGCAGCGACTGAATAGTCTCTTCTTCTAAGCCCTTTTCTCTCAGGGCGTGCTCGCAGGCATCCGGCGAGAGACTCGCGGCTGTTATGTTTAAATGATCAGCGAGAAATGCCAATACCGCGCGATGTATTTCGCCGTAGAAAGCGCCCGCTTCCCCTTCTTCTAATAGATGACTGGCTCGCTCCAGCCGCTTACCGGCTTCTCCCCGTGCACGGCGACGACGCGCATAGGCAATATCACCCCGCAGGCGATCGCGATGACGCTGCAGTAGAATCAATCCTAGCAAGGCAAAGGGGACCGACGCCTGGACAGACCAAAATAGGCCGCTATCGTACAGCGTAAAAGTTTCGCCCAGCGTTTCTACATCGGGCTTTATATACCTTATATCGCTTCCAACAGCCTCTATGTCTTTACGACTTAAACCGTACCCTCCCGACTCTTCCGCGGCAACCTCACCAGCGCTGTGCACAAATATGGGAGCCGATTGGAGTGTGACATATTCCTCTGCTACGGGATTAAAATAGGCAAACTGAACGGGTGGAATTTCTAAAATTCCACCCGTTTCAGGTATGAGAATGTATTCGTACGTGCGACGCCCGCCGTATTGGTCATTCTCTATCTTTTCTTCCTCTTCCAGAGTGGGATCGTACATTTTGATCCCCTCTCCGACCTCGATAAGCGGTGTTCCCACTGCGGATAGATTGCCAATGCCCGAGATCTCGACTCGCAGCGTGACCGGATCGCCGGCCTTTACGTGCGTAGGCTGAGCTCGGGCCTCTAGCTTAAACTCTCCCACTGCGCCGGAGAACGCTTTTGGCTGCCCTGCCTCAGGTAGAGGCAACACCTGTATTTCTATCGGTTCACTCTGTAGGAGAGCGCTCTGCGTGCGACCAAAAAAAGGATCGGAAGCAAAGAAGTCATCTAACATGCTGCGACGCTGCGAACGACGGGCTGGAATCTCACATGACACGGCCATGGACTCGACGACGTGCGCACCGGATTTGGTCGGAAAGAGAGCGACGCGGCGAAGTGGGGCTACGTTGAACGTAATTCCGTTAATGACTTCTCTACTCGCCTGCAGCTGCTGGGCGACGAAAAGCTCTTCTATCCAGAATCCAGCAAACGAAGGAATCTCTTTAAAGCCTACGTTGTGCAGTTGAAAACGGTAGAATAGGTCAAAATTAACCGTTACCTGCTGTCCAACATAGACCCGTTGGAGATCGGATCGAGCCCGCACATAGAGGTGGTCTTCTACGTTAAATCCCCCTCCACGAGTCCGCCCTGATCGCTGTCCCGCACGCAAGACCTCAATATCGATAGGTCGTGTGCGATAGGTCTTTCCATCAATCTCAATGCTGGCCGAGCTGATACGTATCCGTCCCTGCCTTTTCGCATAGAGACGATAGGTCAACTCGCGCGTATAGCTGGTAGTAAAATTTACCATTTCAATTCGCGAGCTCACGCTGGGTCCTTCCACGTGAAAGTCTCCCAGTGCGAGCGTAGGGGCAGCCATATGCTGCAGATTTTCGTCTGAGACAATACGCAAGGTCAGTAGCAGAGCATCCGACTGCGCTACCCGCGTTCGGTCTACGCTCGCCTCAAATTCGACCTGGACGGCTTCAAGCGACGAAACAAATAAGAATAAAGCTGTAATAATGCGCGCACTCATAGATTTACCAATCCTTTCCACGACTGGCGCCCGTAGCTCGATACCGACGCTTCTGCGCATCTATTTCGCGATTCTTTAGCGCTTCTAACAGCTGTTCTGCCTCTTTCTGACCAATCTGCTCTTCGCTCTGCTCTGGCTTCCCCTCTTCTCCGCTGCCATCGTCGGGCTGCGACGACTCCTGTTCTTGCGGTTCGTCATTCTCCGGTTCTTGTTCACCTGGCTCCTGCTCCCCTGCCCCATCTTGCTCCTGCTGCTCTTCCCCATCCTGCTGTTGCTGTTCTTCCCCATCCTGCTGCTGCTGTTCTTCCCCACCCTGCTGCTGCTGTTCTTCCCCACCCTGCTGGTTTTGTTCCTGATTCTGCTCGTCTTGATCTTGGCTCTGCTCTTGCTGCTGTTCTTGCTGCTGCTGTTCTTCCAATTTTTGTAGCGCTAGCTCCAAGTTAGCTTTGGTATCCCGGTCGTTCGAGTTCCGTTCCAATGCCTGCCGATAGGAGGCAATCGCCTGTTCGTATTGCTGCTGCTGGAACCACGCATTTCCCATGTTATAGTGGGCAGATGCACCCAATATGCCCTCGGCCTGTTCTGCAGCTCGACTCAACTCCTGCAGCGCAGCCTCTAAGTCTCCCTGTTTAAACAACGAGCTACCAACGTTAAAATTGAGCGCGGGTTCGTCGGGCCGCTCGAGCTGCGCATCGCGGTATAGTTGAAGTGCCTGATCAAACGCTCCCTCCTCAAATAGACGGAGAGCTTCCGCACTCTTTGAAGCGACGGGATCTCCCACGGTAGCTCCGGTTAGGAGGATCCAAGCCACGGGCAACCCCCAAAAAGCGGCGAAGGGAATCATTCGAAACGCCCTTTCCACTCGACGTTTCGAGCGCGTTTATCCCCGAGAAAGGCTTCGATAAAAAAGCAGCACAGCGCTATAAACAGAGGAAATTGAAAGCGTTCTTCATATTGCGTGAAACGCGTTGAGGAAAATTCTTTCTGGTCCATTTGGGCGATCTGCTCACTTATTTCGACGAGTTCTTGTCCACCCAGAGAAGATCGAAAATAGTCGCCGTTTGTCGACAGAGCGATCTCCTTGAGCGTGGTCTCGTCAAGACGGGTTTTTACGTAATTTCCCCGCTGGTCCTTATGATAGCTCGTTCCTCCCCCTTGCTGCATTTCTGGAATTAGCTCACCGCCTGAAGTCCCGAGCCCAATTGCAAAAACGTGAACGCCTTGCTCAGCGGCATCCCGCGCCGCAGCAAGTGGTTCACTAATGTGATCTTCGCCATCGGTAAACAGAACTACAACCTTGTGCTGTTCGTCTTCCGCATCAAAACTTCGGGTGGCCAACCTCAGAGCATCGCCAATGGCCGTGCCTTGCACGGGAATCATTCCAGCATCGAGCACGTCGAGAAACATGTCGACGGCTCCGTAGTCTAGCGTTAGTGGACACTGGACAAACGCTTGGCCAGCAAATACGACGAGACCAACGCGATCGCCCTGCAAGAGATCGATCAATTCGCGTATTTGCTGTTTTGCTCTAGCCAATCGACTCGGTTTGAGGTCTTCTGCAAGCATGCTACGCGACACATCAAGCACTAAAACAACGTCAACTCCTTTGCGCTGCGCCATCTCCAGCTTTGCGCCAAATTGGGGACCACAGAGAGCCAATAAAGCCCAAGTAGTTCCCATACCCAAAAAAACGTACTTGCCAAACTGGCGCCGTCGACTCAAGTCACGAGTCAGCTTTTCTGCAAGCGGCAAGCGCACAAAGCGCAGCAGAGCTTTGCGGCGTGCCAACGTGGCCCAAGCAAAGAATACGCAGAGGAGAGGGATCAGCAGAAGAAACCAGAATGTCTCAGGTGAAGAAAAACGCATTCTATATATGCTCTCAGGGCAAACGGCGAAAGCGCGTATTAGATAGAAGAATCTCAGCTAAGAGAAGCAGCAAACCAGGCCAGAGAAAGTAGAAATAGCGCTCCGAGTACTCCACGTGTACTTCAGACGTAATTTCCGTTGTTTCCAGTTCGCCGATTTCTCGATAGATGGCTTCCAGCTTCTCTTCGCTCGTGGCTCGATAGTATTTCCCCCCCGTGCGCTGGGCAACCTCCCTTAGCGTCTCTTCATCAATTTCGACCTGAACCGTTTGGTATCTCGTGCCAAAGATCCCCTGCACGGGCCGGCGGATAGAACCATCACTTCCAACGCCAATCGTATAGACGCGCACCCCTACAGCCTGCGCCACGTCCGCCGCCGTAAGCGGCTCGATCTCCCCGGCGTTATTCACTCCGTCCGTTAGCAGTATAATCACCTGACTTCGCCCCTCCGACTCACGCAGGCGATTGGTCGCATTGATTAGTGCCATGCCGATAGCCGTTCCGTCCCAGCTCTCGTCAGCAATCTGGACCCCCTGCAAGAAAGAAGTTAACACATCGTAGTCTAAGGTCAGCGGGCACTGCGTAAAGCTCTCCCCTGCGAAGACGACCATACCGATGCGATCGCTATAGCGCCCCCCAACAAAGTCGGACACGACCTCTTTGGCAACGGCTAGCCGACTGCGCTCCCCATTGTCCAAGTCGTTGAGCTCCATACTCGACGAAACGTCCAGCGTCAGCATGATATCAATACCTTCTGCCGACATCTCCCGCTTTTCACGTCCCGCCTGCGGGCGCGCCATAGCCACGATTAAGAGTCCCAACCCCAAAACTTTAAAAACGATGAGTAGATGACGTAGACGAACCCATATCGTGTTGCCCATCTGGCGAAGGCTTGCCAAGTCAGAAAACTGCACGCTTCCCTGGCGGCGGCGCCCCTGTACGATGTGCAGGTAGACCAAAAGCGGTAGCAAGAGCAGCAGCAGCAGCCACTCGGGGTTTTCAAAGCGCAGCGTCTGCATTCATCTCTCTATCCAGCTCGTCTTTTGCCGCCTGTTTTTCCCGATGATCTTCCAGCGCACGTAGGATCGCTACGCCCACTTCTGGCACGCGATGTGCGCTGTCTAACTCTGGATGGAATCGCGCAAACTTGACTAAATCAGCCGTGGATAAATACCCCAATACCTGGCGAATCACTCCGTCGGGCACGCCTTTCTCACGCAGCGCTAAATCTAGTTCTGCTGTCGTTTTCTCCATGGCTTCAACAACGAGAGCCTCTTCGATATATCGCCGCAAATTATCAGCTAAAAGAGAATAATACGCTTTGAATTCACCGCGCTCTAATAGCCCCAAGGAGGCAATGCGTTCAAACTCAGCAACATAATCAACTGGCTCAGGTTCGGGTACGCCCTCTGCCGCAGCCCAACGACGGCGACGGACCCAATAAGCAATGAACCACCCCAGAGCAAGCAGCGTCAGCAACGCCACCACGACTGCCATCCAGAGCGGAATACCCCCCTCGATAACGACGGGCGGCTTTATATCACGTAGCGCCTGATCTCCCTCTTCTAAGACGCTTATTACCCCAATACTCAGCCCACGCGCTACCGCGCTGAGCGTATCTCCACTCTCCCTAACGAAAACTACCTCTACATCGGGTATCGCCTGTTCACCGAGCTCGTAATAGCGGACAGTACCGGTAAGCGTTACGTGCGTAAGACCGTCTATGACCTCAGGTCCTAACCGGCTCTCCGGACGATAAGACGCTGCACTCAGGAGGTTCTTCAGGTCAGGTTCATCCGGTTTAATATCAGAGGGAAATCCCATGACAAGGCGAAGATCAACCGGCTGTCCCAGCGTTACTTCTGTCGTATCAGCCTGCCAGTATGCCTCTACCTGCCCCCAGGCGTTGGCAGTGCAGACCAAGATTAAACATAGGAACCGTGCAGACCACATAGCCTACTCATCGACTCGGGTCGAATCTACGGCTTCGGGCACCTGACGCACTTCGTCAAGCTCAAGATCGATATCCGCAAAGACGTCGGTATCTATCTTATAAGCATGGGGATCGCCGTCCTGCTCAAGATAAATCTCCCCGTCACGCAGAAAGAACTGCGCATAATTTACGGACTGGCCGCCTTCCATAAGCCGCACGCTCAGAGGAGGCTCTCCCCCTTGAGCCGTTGAAAAATCTATCGCTTCGAGGCTCTCTAGATCCGTCAGTAGTGCGTTAAGTTTCCACGACTTTGTCTGCTGTCCAGGGGGATCTTGTATATTCCAAACGCCCGATGAATCCTTTTCGGCTGCAAAGATTAGCACTGGGCCGCGACGGTATTCCATTCGATCTATCCCATCGCGATCTATCCTCAGTGGCTTCCTATCGCGCAGTTGAGCCGCGTCTTGCGACAGCCTGTGCACCAGCGTCGAATCAATCAGGAAGACCTGAGGCCTACTCTCTTCGCGAGCATAGTAGCGTCCCTCTTCGTCTTCGCGCCCTATGGATAAACGCCTTTCTCGACGGTCTTGACCGAATGTGAAGGACCACTGCACTGCGCCAGATCCAAAGCCGTATGCTGCCAGCGCTTCTCCGCTGGGCGCTTCGTCTACGAAAGCGCTTATTTCGCTCGACTCAATCTTGGCAAGTACCCCGTCAACGGCTTCGGAAGAAGCACGCGCAACAATCGGCTCTTGCATCAGCCACTCTGGCCCCTCTTTGCGAAGAGAGACTGGCCCAGCACTGCCCGTGCGCGCGGCCTCGATGATCTCACTCTTTGGGAAGGCCAAGACGCGTCGATCTCGCAGATCAAAAACGCTTTTGTCGAGGTTGTCATAGCGCCAAGCCCGAACCACGAAAATCTCCGGATTGCTTCCGCTCTCTTGCACATAGGTATATCGATCGGTAGGCGCGTCGGTGCCAAAAAAGAGCGTGTCCAACGTGCCCTCTTCCGTCTCAATTGAGACCTTTAGACGCGGCCGATCCAAACCGTAGCGAGCGGCCGTCTCCGCAGAGAGGGCGTCTGCACTATCAACAACCACCTTTTCTCGCTCTGATTCAGCAATGTTGCGTAAGTATCGCTCAACCGCTTCACCGTCGGCACCGTCCTCTACAGGCAGCACAATACGCCACTGGCTTCCCTCCGTGCGCTCTACTTCGATGCCGCCCTCAGGCCGGATTAGAGAGAGCCGTTTCACCTCTGACTCTTTAAAGTCAACCAGCTGCTTTGAACGCTCTGCCGCCTGGCGCCGCTCCTGTCCCCCCTTTATTTCATGGAAGTAGACAAAAGTCAGTAGAAGCGCGAATATCGCACCGACAATTACGTTAGTTTTCAGCTTCATGCTGTTTCTCTCCCGACTTCAAAGACTCGGCGGATCCACACCAAGAGGGCAACATTGGTTATAAAAGCAGCGGCGTAAAGCAGTTGGATCGTTTCGTTGGGAATAACCCAGAAGCTGCCCAAAGCACTCAACAATGCTACTGTAATTGAAGGCAGCCAAGCCCACGCAGCGCGCCGATGTAAACCATAGGCCACGGCACCGCTGAGCAGTCCCATAATCAGATTGACTTGTCCCTCGAGTCCTTTGGCCTCACTCAGCGCAACGGTCGCTGAAATCATCAGAAAGACCGCATTGGATGCAAACGAGTAGATCAGCCACGCAATAAAACCATCTTTGTAATTCTGATAGCCCCGCTTAAGGACCATTACGAGACCGGAAAGAGCAACTGCGAAAGGAAGCACAAAGACCGAAACCCATAGCACAACTGAGCCCTGATTTCCAATCAGATTGATGGGATTATGAGCAGGACGACGATCTGCAATTTGCAGCCGGTCTTCGTCTTCAGTTAGCCATTCCACGCTGTTGGCGACCAAGGCTCCATTGGCCTGCTGAGAGAAGTATTCATTAGAGGCAAAATCCGCATCGCCAAATACGACGATGCGCACCTGCCCTTCTGATGTTAGGCTTGTATCGGGCTCGGCCTGCACGGCTACCGCCAGCGAAACTGGTCCCCGCAGGTCCACTTCGGGATCGAATTCGACCTGTCCGCCCTCTCCCGTAACGGGCGACAGATCGCGCTCCCCCCAACTGCTCTGGTGAGTGAGGGCCAGCGCCGCAATCTGCGGACTTTTCAATCGATGACTGGCTGGACGCACCGAACGCGCGAGTGGAAAAAAGCTCATAGTCCCGGAGGAAAGCCGCTCCGAAATAGGGTGGTCTCCATAGTTGATCACCACCGGGACCGACACGTCCGCGCCAAATAGCTGTCCCAATCCACTCAGATCAACGACAAAGTCCTGTCCAAGCTCAATGGAGTACGCGTCGAGCAGGGCCTCTAAACCCGTTGGCGCACCTGGGTCTAGCAGGAACAGCGCGCGGCCACCGCCGTCCAAATAGAGCTCTAAGACTTCAGCATCCGCCGCCGAAAAGCGCTCTTTGGGAGCAAGCACGACCAGCAAGGATGCGTCGTCTGGCACTCCGTCCTTCAGTTCGAGTCCGCCCAACACTTCAAAGTTGAGTTCCCGCAGGCGGCCTTTTAAGAGCGAGTAGCCCTTGCCATCGACCTGATCGAGTTCGGCCTCGCCGTGCCCCGTAGTGAAATAAGCTTTCATATCGCGAGCCCGCAGGGCTTTGAGGATTGCATTGCTCAGCGCCTCTTCGCTCATCTGCATAATCCGCTCGCTGCGCACCTGCCCATCACCGCGCACCTCGACAATCGACGTACCCCGTTCGCGAATATTGTTTTGCTCAACTTGAAGCGCATTTTTTTGCGGGTCGACCAGTTCGTATTCAAAATGGTCCGATTGGTGGTTGTACTCTTTCATGAGATCTTGAAAGCGCATACCCTCCATTTCGCTCATAAACGTCTTCACCTCAACGAATTGCCCTTCTTCCTCCACGGTGCGCATAAGGCGCTTGCTGTCATCAGACAGCGTGAAGAGCGCATCCGCCGTCATATCGTGACGAAAGTTGTACCGGTCTCCCAGAAAGTTCAGAAGCGCGGCAATGCCGAGCGAGAGAACAATGCCCAGGCCTGCGCCCGCGAGCTCTGTTACGCTCCATCGCCCCTTGCGGGAAACGACGAGTAAACCAACAAAGGCTATAGACAGCGGATAGAGCACCACGCTAATCCAAAAGATCCACTCGCCTTGACTGTCGGTAAGCGCAATCGGATTGTAGCCGGCTTGGCGCGGACGAATCGATATCAGACTCTCATCCTCCGCTAGCCAACTGAGGGCATTCAGCGCTAGATCGCCATTGCCTTGGTAGTCAAAATATTGGTTGGTTGCAAAATCGGAGTCACCAAATACAACCAGACGTCCACTCTCTCCCTCAACCGCTACGGCGAGAGAAATGGGACCCGGCGTATCCACGCCTTCGTCGAGTTTGACCGTACTGTCACCATCTCCCTGCAAAACGCGCAGATCTTTCTCCGCCCACCCTGCCTCAGAGGTCAGGGCCAGTGCTTCCCCTTGAAATCCGGGTCCTGCCGCATCGCTACTAAAGCCAACAGAGCGACCTAGCTGGTAGAAGGTCATAACGCCCCTGTGCTTGCGCGTTATGGGATGGTCTCCATAAGAGACAGAAACGGGCGTTGTGAAATCGAGCCCAAATAGCGATCCAATACCGCTGGTATCGATGACGAAATCATCGCCAAGAGAGACCCCCCACTCTGACAAGAGGCCTTCTAACCCACTTTCGGATAGTGGATCGAGCAGGGCTAATACAGAGCCACCTTCCCGCAGATAGGCTCTCAACGCCGCCACTTCAGTGGGTAAGAACGGAGTGCGCGGACCCGCAATAACAAGGACGGCACAGTCGCGGGGAACGCGCTCCGCGCGCGCGAGGAAGAGTGAATCGTCAATCGCGTAGTCGACTTCCTGTAAACGCTCTTTCAGCATTCCCAAACCGGCTGGGCCATTGCTGGGATCACGCTCACCGTGCCCCACACTCAGGTACACCTTGTCCTGACGCTCGCGAGTCACTTTGAGCAGCGCATTTGTTATTTCGCGCTCTTCTAACTCAGTGATTTGCTGCTCTTTATCCCCGCTCTTTATCAACAGCGTATTGTAGCGTCTGATGCCATTTTCTTCAGTGCGGACCGGATCTCGATCGGGATCAATCATCTCAAAACTGAAACGACTGCCGCGATTGCTAAACTCAGCCAGCAACAGCTCCAAGTCCGCGTTCTCTCCACCGTCTATAAAGGCAAGTGCTTCGACGTCGCGATCGAGATTCTGTAGAGTTTCTATCGTCAAATCAGACAGACTGTGCAGCTGTCCCTCCGTCAGATCTAATCGCTCTGCGTAGCGGTTGCTGAGAAAATTGATCATTGCCACAATGCCAAAGACCATGATACCTCCCCAAAACGCATTGAGCCAGCGACCGTATTGCCGAAATAAATCTGCGTTTATAAAGCCGGCACTCACGACGAGCAACAGACCAACTGCGGCATTTACCAAGCCCGTTGAGCCCGTATCAGGTGAGATTAGATAGGCTAACCCACCGACGATGATTAACGCGGCCCCAACGAGACTAATAGGAATGGCGTAGTCCTTCATCTTACCGCCTCCAGCGCCGAGACTCGATAACCCGCGTAGTCAGAAATAGGCAGAAAAAGGTAAAGCTCAGATAGAAAACCACATCGCGACTATCAATGACGCCACGCTGAAAGTCTTCGAGGTGCTCTATAAAAGAGACGTATTGTAAGATCTTAGCCGCCGTTGGCCCAGCAAAGCTGGCGGACCAATCAATAAGCCAAAACATCAACAGTATGCCGAAAGAGAGTAGGACAGCTACAATCTGATTTTCCGTCAGTGCAGAAGCTAGGATTCCAACAGAAATAAAAGTCGCACCGAGAAATAGGTAGCCGAGATAGCCCGAGAAAATGGGACCCCAGTCTGGAGACCCATACGCTTCGAGAATTAAGAAGTACACCATTGTCAGGCTCACGATAATTGCGTAGAGCGAAAAGCAGGCAAAAAACTTACCCAAAAGAACCTGAACAGAGCTAATAGGTGAGGTCATTAGCAGTTCGATCGTGCCCGTTTTCTTTTCTTCGGCGTACAGGCGCATCGTCAACATGGGAACGATGAGCAACCAGATAAAATCCATTACTGCAAAAAACTGAGTTACAACCATTTCGTTGAGGTTGAGTGCTGGCATTCCTCCGCCCATCTGCTGGGCACGTTGGCCAAGCTGTAGGCAGATCATATTAAATTGCATGAGAATGCTGCGGAACAAATACCCGGACAGAAAGAGAAACACACCGGCGATAACATAGGCCACCGGCGAGACGAAATAGGAACGCATCTCCTTTGAATAAACCGCTAAAAAGTTGCCCATTATGCTTTCACCTCCTCTGTCGTCAAACGCAAGAATATATCTTCAAGCGTCATATCGAGTCCGCGCAGTTCGCGCAGCGCATATCCTCCGTCGACAATTTGCCGCGCTAAGCTATCCCGCACGTCCGTGCCCGGCGTGCTGGTTATGATAAAGACGCCATCTTCCTCTCCACCACTCTCGACGGCTACATCTATCACGCCATCCATTGCCCGAATCATAGACAAGACCTCTTGGCCAGGTCCACCAATCGAAGCGCGTAGCACTTCGCCCTCTTTAAGCTGGGCAATTAGGCTTTCCGGCGTCCCCTCTCCGGCTATACGTCCGCCATTTATAATGACAATCTTTTCACATGTCATACTCACTTCAGGTAATATATGCGTGCTTAGGATAACCGTATGGTCACCCGCCAACCCTTTAATTACCTCGCGAATTTCGATGATTTGTTTGGGATCTAGTCCTACGGTAGGCTCGTCAAGAATAAGCACATCAGGACTATGAACGAGCGCTTGGGCCAACCCAACGCGCTGCTTGTAGCCTTTGGAGAGATGGCTTATAACGGTATTCTGATGGTGAGCGATTCCCGTTTTTTCCATCGTATCATCAATGCGGCCGTTGAGTTGTGGACCCGTCACCCCTTTAATTCTGGCGACAAAGCGCAGGTAAGCACGGACGGTCATATCCAGATAAAGCGGAGGCGTTTCAGGCAGGTAGCCAATGCGTTTCCGGACCTCCATGGACTCTTCAACGACGTCAAACCCCGCAACGGTGGCCTGGCCACCGCTCGGCGGTAAATAGCATGTTAACATTCGCATCGTCGTTGTCTTGCCGGCTCCATTGGGGCCGAGAAATCCGAGTATCGTTCCCTTTCCCACGGCAAAGGATACCCCTTCTACGGCTACAACCTCACCATAACTTTTCGAAAGCTCGTTGACTTCTATCACCGAACACCCTCCTTGACTGACATACTCAGTTGGCTAATCTCTCTATCCGCGTCTCCGCACGCGCGCATGAAACAGGCGCACAAGTGGATCCACATATGATTTCGTTATATCTATGGAGACCTCATCGACCCCGTTGTGAAGAAATAGCGCGCGCCTCCGTTCGTCTTCTTGTTCTTGCTGACGAGCAAAGTAGGCACGGACTTCCTGACGGCCGCTGTCGACCAAAAACTGTTCCCCTGTCTCTGCGTCCTGTAAGTTGATAAAGCCCACGTCGGGCAATGCGCGTTCTCTCGGGTCAAAGAGCGACACCGCCACCAGGTCATGCCGGCGCCTCATAAGCTGAAGAGAGCGCTCATAATGCTCATCAATAAAGTCTGATATGAGGAAAACAACGCTGCGACGATGTAGGACCTTTTCCAAATAATCGAGCGCGTTTGTAATGGATGTTCGCTTGCCCTGAGGCTGGAAATACAGCAGTTCTCGAATAACGCGTAGAACGTGCTTGCGACCTTTTTTCGGAGGAACAAAAACCTCCACCACATCTGTGAAAATCAGTAAACCAACGCGATCGTTATTCTTTATAGCGGCGAATGCCAAAAGCGCCGATATCTCGACTCCCACCTCTCCTTTCATCTGCCGCACAGATCCGAAAGCACCAGAAGCGCTTGCATCTACGAGCAGCATGACGGTCTGTTCGCGCTCTTCGTCGAATACTTTCACATACGGAGAACCCGTCCGCGCCGTAACGTTCCAATCAATGGTGCGCACATCATCTCCGCGGAGATATTCACGCACTTCGGCAAACTCCATTCCGCGTCCCTTAAATGCGGAGTGGTACTCTCCTGCGAAAAGATCGTTTACAACGTTGCGCGATCGAATTTCGATCAGGCGCACTTTTTCTAATATTTCCTTGGGAATCACGATAGCGCTCTTAGGGGACCTCTACGTGGTCAAATAGCTGCTGTACAATACGTTCTGAATCAACCTCCTCTGCTTCAGCCTCGTAACTAGCAACAACTCGATGGCGCAGCACGTCTGCTCCAATCGCTTTCACATCTTCTGGTGTAACGTAGGCGCGCTGACGTAAAAATGCGTGTGCCCGAGCGGCGCGAACGAGGAAGATAGTCGCCCTAGGAGAAGCTCCGTGTTCGATTAGAGGAGCGATCTCATTTAACCCCATCTGCTCGGGAAAACGCGTAGCGTGAACGAGATCGACAATATAGTCTTTGATTTTATCATCGATATAAACCATCTCTACAACCTCGCGCAGTTGTAAGACCTGATCTACAGAAAGGGCATGCTGCACTTCGATATCCCCACCGCTGGCCATCCGATCGAGGATCATGCGTTCATCCTGACGGGATGGATAAGTCACTTTCACCTTCAGCATGAACCGGTCGACCTGCGCCTCTGGCAGTGGATAGGTTCCCTCTTGTTCAATGGGGTTTTGCGTAGCCATAACCAGAAATGGATCTTCGAGGCCGTACGTCTCGTCTCCTATTGTGACCTGCCGCTCCTGCATACATTCCAACAGGGCACTCTGCACTTTGGCAGGCGCACGGTTGATCTCATCGGCCAGGACTAAATTGGCAAAGACCGGGCCCATCTTGGGAATAAAAGCACCGTCTTGGGGATTGTAAATTAGCGTCCCCGTTAGGTCGGCAGGAAGTAAATCCGGTGTGAACTGTATCCGCTTAAAGCTCGCCTGTAGTATGCGAGCGAGCGTAGATACAGTCAGCGTTTTAGCAAGTCCTGGCACACCTTCTAACAGGATATGCCCACCGCATATAAGGCCAATCAGCATGCGTTCAACCATATAGCGCTGTCCAACAATTACGCGATCCATCTCAGAAAAAACGCGATCAACAAGCGGGGCCTGCTGCTGGATTTTTTCACTTATAGCATGTATATCAATAGCGTTTTGCATAATCTCCTACTGGGCAAAAAAAAAACCGCCTTTGCCAGGTACAGTCTCACGGCGCGACTCGGGACCCGTACGTGCATCGGCGGATATACTTCTAAAACGATGGATTAAAAAGACGGCTTCCGGTCTTTAGCGGCGCAAGGCCGTGCGTATGTCTTATCTTATGACCGAGCTGGGAACAGGAGTCCCTCAGCTCTAATTTACTCTATCCTGAAAATGCACCCACTCCTCTGGACTTTGGCCCACATGAGGCAAGAGCTGTTTGGCGCTTGCCGCGAGTTCAGAGTTGGGATAGTGATCTATGACACGCTGATAGGCACCTCGCGCTTTTTCGATATCGTTCAGATATTCCTCGTATATGAAAGCGATCATAAACTGCGCTTCGTCGCCTAAGTCACTTTGAGGATATTCGTCCAGCAAGCGCTCATACAGAGTGATTGCACTTTGCATATCCCCTTTTTGCTGTGCTACAGCCGCCCAGTTCTTTAGCGCGGCAGGCGCCTTTTCATGTTGAGGATATATACGCACAAATTCGCTGTAGGCATCTACTGCCTGGTCCATGTTTTGGTCCGCTGTCGCGCGTTCAGCTTCTTCCCATAAATCGCTCGGTTCATTGCCACCACACCCCCACTGAACGACCGTAACAAGGGGAATGAGAAATAACCTCAATACAAATAGCATAGTTAACCCAGTCGAACGATTAATCCGCTTTGGCGGTTCCCGATGTATCCGTCTTTTTAGACGATTTTTTAGTATCGCTCGTTCCCGAAGAATCGCTACTAGTATCGGCTTTAGCCGCTTTCTGGTAGCTTTCGCTCCGATAATCGGTCTCGTAAAAACCCGACCCTTTAAACAGCAATCCCCCTCCACTACTGATCAACCGCTTGAGTCGACCGCGCGCGCCTCCCTTGGGACATATCGCTTTGCGACAGCTCTTTAGCGGCTCGGCCGTAATGCTCTGAAATTCTTCAAAACGATGACCACACTTCTGACACTCGTACTCATATGTTGGCATTGTTTTATCCTTGGATTAAACAAGCTTCATAATATAGGGTTCAGTTAGGGGGACGCAATATCTGACAGGCGGATCAGTCGCCTACTGTTCTGCTGTCAATCGGTTCTTGGGGTAGACCAAAAGTAGATCCTTCTTCATCCGAAGTAAGATCGGGTAAGTCTACGCTTTCGAGAGGACGGAATCGATCTCCATCAATTTTCAAAAGCGTCAGATCAACGTTAGTTCGACGCTGTTCAGAAAAGGAGATTTGCCCAGAAACGCCGGGAAAGCTGCGCACGCCTGCGAGCCAGGCGCGTATTTGTTCTCGTTCCCCTCCGCCTTCTTGCCAGGCACGTATCGCGAGTTGAGCCGCATCGTAGCCATGAGCTGCATATTGAGGGTCGCTGTAAAAACGCTGTCTGTAGCTGTCTATAAAGTTGCGCTCCTCAGCTCGATCTTCGCGGTGAGCAGAGGCTACAATAACTCCATCGACATACTTTCTTTCGCTCCCGCGCATCTGACGAACGCCCTCTGGATCATACCAAATATCATTGCCAATAATTCGAGCATCCAAGCGATAAAAGGAAACTTGGGGCGCAATTGTTTTGGCATCCTCAAAACTCTCCACTACAACTACAATGCCGTCTATAGTGTCGATAAAGATTTCGGATGAATCGGGAGGCGCTTCTTCTTCTTCTTCTTCGACCCCCTCCTCTATACCCTCCAGCAATTCCGTGAGAAATGAAGGTGCGGTTTGCGCACTATCAACGCCCGTCCACTCAAGCGAGTCTGCAACGGCGAGCGTATCGATCGGAGGAGGCATGAGTTCGAACCCAACGCGACGAATTTCCTCAAATACGCGACGAAAGTCTTTCGTTTCATTGGGCACGTACCAATCCGTGTGCACCACCTGCCCGCCGTTATCTTCGGCGACCCGACTAAACTCGCGCACAAAATTCCAACCGTAGTCACTGAGAGGAGAGACAAGTACCAGGGTCTGGTGTCCCAACACCAGCGTCGCATGCTCAGCCAACAGATGGCCCTGTGTTTCGGGTATCGTATTGAGCTGGAATATATACTGCCCGATTGAATCGAGCCCGCTTTGCTGAGACAGCGGAGCAATCATGGGAACACCGGCCGCCTCAGCAACCACGGCAGCAGCCACACACGAACTGCTAAAGAGCGGGCCAATAATCGCTTTGACATCCTGTTCGACTAAGCTGCGCGCTCCCTGCACTACACGCACTAAACCGCTTCCCGGATGTTCACTTATACTGCCCACGGCGTCTGTATTAATTGGCAATTCGCCAAAGTCCATCCCCGTATCGGCTAGGACCAAGTCGAACGGCTGACCGGCAGCTTCGTTGGCCATCTGAACCCCAGAATAGAGCTCTTCCCCAAGCGCTTTATACGGCCCGCTAAAGGGCAGCAATAGGCCCAGCTTCACTCCTGAAGTAGGCACTGACTCTTCGCTCCAAGAATCGATTCGACCGTTTGGCAGTTGAATCGGTTCGTAGTCTGTGACAGGCAGCCCCCCCTCGCCATCACTCTCTCCGTATCGGTTGATCAACGTCGAAAAGATACCCGCAGTGCCGATGCTATCGCCATAGGCCTGTTCCGCTAGTGCCGCTTCGATATCCCAACCGAGACGCCGAAACCACCGTGCACGCCCGTAAAAGAGCGCCTCACGCATCCGTTTGGCACCCACTGCTAACCGAATGCTTTCCATCGCTTTTTCGCTGATAAAGCGATTTTTATCTATGGCTGCCAGTCGTTCTGCAGCTCGCGCCTGCGTCTCAAGCGGGGCCGGCGTCGCTAAGAGCCGTCCGTATTCGGCTGCAGCTTCGTAGTATCGCTTGAGCTGAAAATAGGCATCCCCTGTTAACAGCCGAGCATCTGGGATATAGCGACTATCGACGTGCGTTCTCGGTAGACCACGCGCAGCGGCCAGCGCGTCTTCGTAGTTGCCCAAACGAAAGTGGCTCTTTCCCAGCATCAGTTGACCCGCGCTGGAATGCTGATGCGTCGCCATCTCCAGCAGGCGAGCAAATGCGATACGAGCCTCTTCGTATTCTCCGACGCGATAGGCCTGCAGGCCCTGCGCAAACAATCTATCGGCCTCAGGAGAATACGTTCCCTCTATCGATTGGGCCTGTAGTCGAACAGGCTGGTCCCAGGCTATTACAGCCATTATTACGAGGAAAATGCCCGAGATCTGACGCATGGAAACTCCTTAATAAACAGTTGGATATCGCGAAATGTAGACTTGGCAAGGCCGAGTGTCAAGCGGGGTTGTCGCAGCATCTCTAGCCCTGTATATTAGCATGTAAGACAACTCAACTGATCTGGAGTACAATGGAAATACGCTCAGAAAAAATAGGCCTTGATCCCGAAAAACTGCGTCAGTTCCTCGAGCAGCAAATGAAGAACCAGCCGCCGCCGCAACAGGCTGGGGCGGCCGACGGCAACGCATCGACGACCCCGTCAGAAGGGCCTCCGATCGAGTTTGACCTGATCCCCGAGGAGTTAGAGGCCTATTTGGACCAGTTCGTTATCCGCCAGAGCGAAGCAAAAGCCGTTCTTTCCACTAAAATCTGCACTCATTTTAACAGGCTCAAGCTAGAAGCGAACGAAGATGAGGAAGCCATTGGCAACATAAAGAACAACGTGCTTCTCATCGGCCCCACCGGCGTAGGAAAGACGTACCTCATCAAGCTCATAGCCCGCAAAATCGGCGTGCCCTTTGTCAAAGGAGACGCAACCAAGTTCAGTGAAACAGGCTATGTCGGTGGCGATGTCGAGGATCTAGTCCGCGAGCTAGTCCGTGAGGCAGATGGCGATATAGCGCGTGCTGAACACGGGATAATTTACATTGATGAAATTGATAAGATCGCCTCAACGCGTGGCCTGAACGGCCCCGACGTCTCGCGCTCCGGCGTGCAGCGAAACCTCCTCAAACTCATGGAGGAGACCGAAGTTGACCTAAAATCGCCCCAAGATATCGCTTCTCAGATGGAAGCTGTCATGCAAATGCAACAATCCGGCAAGATGGAGCGAAAGAAGGTCAATACGCGCGACATACTTTTCATAGTGAGCGGTGCCTTTGCAGGGCTCGACGAAATCATCGCTCGTCGCCTCAACAAAGGTGCAATCGGATTTCAACTGGGCGAGGAAAGAGCACCGTCAGACATTGAGCCACAGCAGCTGTATCGAAACGTCCGCACGGAAGACCTTTTGGAATATGGTTTTGAGTCCGAATTTATTGGCCGTCTGCCGGTGATCGCCATTTTACACGAATTGGCAAAAGAGGACCTACTCTCTATCCTACGCAGCCCCAAGAGCAGCGTCATATTGTCGAAAAAGCGCGACTTCAGAGCCTATGGCATTGATATTGATTTCAGCGACAGAGCACTCGAAATTCTCGCAGCACGCGCAAACGAGGAAAAGACGGGGGCTCGCAGCCTTGTTGGCGCAGTAGAGCGCGCGCTCCTTCCCTTCGAGAAGAAACTACCCTCTAGTGCGGTACGGCGGTTTACTGTAAACGAAGGCGTAATCACAGATCCGCAAACGGAATTACTCAAGCTGCTGAGCACGTCTTCGTTGGGCAATTTTTGTCAGGAATTCTCACAAAAAAACGGAATTATCTTGCATATCGCTCCAGACGCGGAAGCGTTGATCCTACAAACTGCAGCTGCACAAAAGAGCGAACCGAGCCAACTTTGTGAGACGCTTTTTGCGGATTACGGACACGGCCTCAAGCTGGCAGAGCTTGCGGAGTATACCATCACCGTTGAAGCCGTAAGAGACCCTCAAGAAGTGCTCAATCAGCTTATTCGTGCGTTCTATAACCGCGCAAAAGAATGAGCCTAGCGCAGATCGTACTCGATCTCTTTCCGATAGAGCGTACTAAGGCCTATTTGAAGTATTTCAGCCGCGCGGCGACGGTCGTTGCCAACTGCTTTTAGCGTCTCGCGTATCGCCATCTTTTCCATTTCCTTTATGGACATACCGACGCGAAAATCGACGCCAGCGAACGTTCGTTCTCGACGATTTATGTAGCGAGGAATATCATCGACCTCCAGCATTCCCTCGCGTGAGGACATGACGACCATGCCCTCGATACAGTTTTTCAACTCGCGCACATTACCCGGCCATTCGTATTCAATAAGAATGTCGAGAGCGCGCGCACTAACTCCGGAAATATTCTTTTCGTTATCATCCGCGAATTGACGCACAAACTCGTCAACGAGCAGCGGAATATCTTCGTGGCACTCGCGTAAAGCAGGCACCTCAATAGTGACTACGTTGAGCCGATAGAATAAATCGGCTCTGTATGTACCGGAGTCGACCATGGTGTCCAAGTCCCGATGCGTAGCGGCTATAAGCCGCACATCAACTCCGCGAGTCTGCGTAGCTCCCACTCGTTCGAATCGACCGTCTTGGATGACGCGCAGCAGTTTCACCTGTGTAGGCGGAGGAATATCCCCTACTTCGTCTAAAAAAAGCGTCCCCTCGTCCGCTAGTTCAAAACGCCCTTTACGCGCCGTAGCTGCGCCAGTAAACGCGCCCCTTTCGTGTCCAAATAATTCACTTTCGACCACCCCTTCTGGCAGCGCTCCACAGTTCACTTCAACAAATGCTTCACCGCGCCTTCTGCTCTGTTGGTGAATAGCCTTGGCCACCTCACCTTTTCCCGTGCCCGTTTCCCCCCGTATTAATACGCTCGTCTTTGACTGCGCCACCTGCTCCACTTGACGATATATGCGCTGCCAAGCTGACGAGCGACGAGCGATGCCACCAAAGCGATAGCGTTCATCTAATCGGCGCTGAAGGTTAGACACCTCTCCTACGAGCTGCTGATAGGAGAGTCCTCGCTCTAAAACGGCCTTTATCTTTGCAAAATTGAGCGGCATTAGCTGGAAATCGTAGGCCCCTTCACGCATAGCTTCTATACCCAACTCGATTTCCTCCGGCGTCGCTATAGCGATCGCGCAAATAGACGCATTCCTATCACGCGCTATTTTTTGCAGGCGCAGGCCGTCAATCCGAACCTGTTTAAGTGGGTAAATCAGCGCATTCACAACTTCAGTATCTAGGATATCATACGCGCTTTGTCCCTCGCGCACCCAAAGGACGTCGGCCCCATCTCCCTCGAGAGCAGCTACGAGATCCTTGGCAGACGTAGACTCAGGCATTACAACCAAAATACGCGCACGTGATACCGATGTCTCACTCACGAACTATCTTCTCCCTTTAAGCTGCGCGGCGTATCGCCTTGCCTTCTATACAAGCAGCAAAGACTTCGTCCAATTCGCCGACCAGCACAAAGTCTATATTCCGTCGAATTTTAGATGGGATATCTTCCAAATCGCGCTCGTTCGCACGCGGCAGTATCACTCTTTTCAGACCCGATCGATGTGCGGCCAATACTTTCTCTTTAATCCCTCCCACTGGCAATACCCGTCCGCGCAGCGTAACTTCTCCGGTCATAGCCACATCGTCACGCACGGAGCGTCTCGTGAGTAGAGACAGCAGAGCCGTTGTAACGGCCACGCCAGCAGAAGGTCCATCCTTGGGTATGGCACCAGCCGGAAGGTGAATGTGAATATCATGGGTATCAAAGAAATCGTCTTTTATATTCCACGTTGCGGCGTGAGTTCGAATATAAGACAGGGCTATTTGGGCCGACTCTCGCATTACGTCACCAAGCTGCCCCGTTAGCGTGAGCCCTTTTCCTCCTCTCATTTGGGTTGCTTCAACATACATTACCTCTCCACCCACCGGAGTCCAAGCTAAACCAGCCACTAAACCCGGCATGCCTAGCTCCTCTGTAGCAGATTCACGTACCGAGACAGGCCCAAGGTAACTCCCTAATCGGTCTATAGTTACCGAAAATGGACCCCGCTTACCCCGTACGACCTCACGCGCAATTTTTCTACAAAGGCGCCCCACCTCACGTTCCAAGTTACGCACGCCGGCTTCCTGAGTATATCCGCGAATAAGTTGACGAATTACCGGTTCCCCTATCGAGACCTTGCGGCGGGCTAAGCCGTGTTCGCGCAGCTGTTTACCCAAGATGTGATTTTGCACGATATGTACTTTCTCGTCTTCGGTATAACCGGAGAGCTGAATTACTTCCAACCGATCGCGGAGTGCCGGTGGAATGGTATCAAGCTGATTGGCGGTGGCTATAAAAGTTACATCGGAGAGATCAAACGAAACGTCTAGGTAATGATCCATAAAGCTGCTGTTCTGCTCGGGATCGAGCACCTCCAGTAGGGCGGCAGCAGGATCACCGCGAAAATCTGAACCCAGTTTGTCCAGTTCGTCCAGCATAAACACCGGGTTCTTGGTTCCCACTTTTCGCAGCGATTGAATTATACGCCCAGGCAGCGCTCCAATATAGGTTCGTCGATGGCCGCGTATCTCGGATTCATCGCGGACTCCGCCGAGCGAAATGCGGACAAATTTACGCCCCATAGCGCGTGCGATCGATCGTCCCAACGAAGTCTTTCCCACCCCAGGTGGCCCCACAAAACAAAAGATCGGTCCTCTTGAAGACTTCTTCAGCTGGCGCACCGAGAGGAACTCAAGCACTCGTTCCTTCACGCTTTCTAATCCCTCGTGATCGGCATCTAACACACGCCGCCCCCGTTCTAAATCCCCACGTTCAGGAGACTTCTTGTACCATGGCATATCTAAAAGGCATTCTAAATAAGTGCGTGCTATCGAATATTCTGCCGCACTTTCAGCCATATGAGATAGACGATCAAATTCTCTCTGTGCTTCCCGACGCACCTCTTTGGGCAGCTTGGATCTCTTTAAACGGCGTCGCAAACGGTCTAACTCCCCATCGCCATCACCCAATTCTTCTTGTATCACTCGGAGCTGCTCACGCAAATAGTGTTCGCGCTGGGCCTGTCCCATTTCCTCCTGAATTTGCCCTTGGATCTGATTCCCCATCTCCAGAACTGATAGTTCCCGGTTGAGTAACCAGTTGAGACGCCGCAGGCGTGCGACGACCGATCTCTCCACAATGAGCGCCTGTTTCTCAGCAGCAGAGAGGTCTAACCCAGATGCTACGAAATCAGCCAGATGGCCCGGATTCTTCTCCAGATTGACCGCTGTAATCTGCAATTCCTCACCCAGTTTTGGCACGAGTCCCACCATTTTTTGGAATTGCTGTGAAAGATTGTAGGCAAGGGCCTGTTCCTCTTGACTATCAACTAATTCGTCATCTATCGGCGTCCCCTTCGCCATTATATAGGGCTCTCTCTGTGTGAATTCGTCCATGTGCACACGCTGAAGACCCCGTACTACAAGCTGCATATTGCCATCAGGCAGTTTAAATGCCCTCTCAATCTCAGCTACGATGCCCACCTCGTGCAGATGTTCCCACTCGGGAAGCTCTTCGCGGTCGTCTTTCTGTAACACCGCGAATAGACGCTTTTGTCCGGCAAGTATGTCCGCCACAAGGGCAAGTGAACTTTCACGACCTATGAGTATTTGAGACGGCATACCGGGAAAAATCACCACATTGCGGAGCGGCAATACGGGAAGTTCACGCGGGCTTTTATCTACAGCGGGTGACTTTGTATTCTTCATTCAAAACACCTGATTAAATGTTGTATTTTTCGTTTCAATAGGCATTAGGCAATATCTGTGCCTGTAGATTTACAAGAGAATTATGCCATTATGGCAAATTATAAATGACAGTATGTTATTTCATGGCATCAAAGCTCGAAGATGTGATGCCGATATAAGACAATAGGTAAGGTCGGAGTCTGCTTGCCATTGTAAGTAGTTTTATATATTATAGTTTTGTAAAGTTTTTCTCTTTAAAAATCCGCTATTTTTCTCGTACGGATGTGCATGACGGAGTCCTCTTTTCAATGTTTGATTTTCTTACCGGTCGAAAAAAGCAGGGATCGACTTTTAAGCCACAGCAGGAAGTAACTAAGCTGGTGGAACTGAGTCCCCCCTCTGCTTTGCTCTTCTTAGCAGAAGATGAGAGCAAGGACCTGAATGAAGCACTTGGAAAAGCCTTTTTCCTTCGCAAAGAGAAAAAACTCTACACAGAGAATAGCCATCTCTATATGACGACGCCTGATAATTTAAAGATCGCCAAAGATCAAAACCTAACTTCTCAGCACGTATCGCTGCAGTTTATGAACAAGCGTATTCCCTATCGCTTGGACTGCAAAATAGTAGGGCGCTTTCGACTCCTGCCAGAAATCGTTGAAACTCTTGACTTTAACGCGAAATCAGCCTACAAGCTAATACCCACAAGTACGTTAAAGAAACAGGACCAACGGCAGTTTTTCCGCTATACACTGAAAAACTACGGCGATTCTCGCATTCCCTTAACGACTCATATAGGCTTCGACCTATATATTCGCAAAACAGATCAAACATTTCCTACCGAAGGTGCCCCACCAGTCATACTAAAAGATATCGTCCCCATTGATTTCGAAGAGGTTGAGGAGGGAGACCAGCAGTTTGCAACGCGCGATGCTATCAATGCATTTCGCGAGCTCATGCTTAAGAAACAGCCACACGACCGCACGGTCTCTGCAAGTAAAGTAGAGAAAGACGATTCAACCAGTCTAATGAAGCGCAAAGACGAAGAGCTATTGCTGGGCGAGCTCAACCTTCTTGGCTTAGAGATGGAGTCGCTGCGCGATGTGTTATACTTAAAGAAATCGGCAAAAGCTCAGTTAAAAAAAGGTAAGGAAAACCCCTTTGCTATGAAGCCAGGGGAAAAAGTAATCACCAACTTTACGCACAGCAATGAATACTACCAAATGCTCGTAGAAGTGATGGAGGCCCGGACGCAAAACGAGACTGTGCGACCGGTAGAGTTACCCCGAAAGGAAACGGGCCTAAAGACAGACTTGATCGATTACAGTGTCGGCGGCGCACTGATTGAAAGTAGTCCAGAGTTCCTTCAGTTTGTGCTGGGTGATCAATGCCCGACTAACGTCGATACGGAAATAGATTTTGAGGGCGAATACTGGGAGGAAGCATTCAGACAACTACAGTTCCCAATACTTCACTTCACCTTCTATCCTAAGATTCATTTCCCAGATGCGGTGCAACGCTTCAAACCCGAATTGCCCTTTAAAATCCGCGTTCTAGCGCAGATTGTTCGAACTCGCGTACATCAGGTTGGCGAGCGCAAAATACTACAACACGGTGTGCAGTTTTGTTATGAACCGCAGGGAATTCCGCTGTATAAAAACGATGGTAATGACTGGCGTTATAGCCGCTATATACGCGACAATGAGCACTTTAAAAAAGCCCACAGCCAATTAAGTCAGTTATACGGCTACTTAGAAAACCAAAGTATGTCAAGAGGCTCAACTGATCGGAAGCGCCGTCGCCCCGAGAAAGAAACGTAAAAAAAGCGTATAGGCTCTTAGCCTTCTTCTTTCCTTTTTTTCGCAGCAACTCGGTCTTTAAAAGCAGAACGAATCTTGTCGTCTGTAAATTCGTGTTTCCGCTCAGCAATCCTTCCTTGTACGGACGCCACAAGCTTCTCACTCGTGCGTTTTTCATCTTCCGGCTTTTCATCTTCTCGAAAACATTGGCTGATTGCAATCAGTAGTTTGCTGTACGTGTACTGGTTCTCCGAACCGGGGTGAAGAGTATAAGGAGGCATAAATTGTAACCCCCGCTCCATACTATTCTTTGAACGCTCTTCCACCAGATCTCGCGGAAAAACGCGAAACTTCAGTCGAAACTGTTCTTTTGACTCTGCAACGCGCTCTAAGATCAAGGGAATAAATACTTCTTCTTCTTTTCCAACTTTCCGATTAAAGGTTCGCAGTAAACCTTCTTTAACATTTTCAGCGATGTTAAAGTGGACCAAGAACCCGACAAACGTATTTATTTCACGTAGATAATTATTCGGCTTGCTCACCATTACCTGTAATAGCTTGTCGTATTCTATCCCACCAAGTAAATCTTCTTTTAAGGTAATTGTAATCTCACCTAAATTACCAAACTCAACTATCTGGAGATTCTCAATGTGTTTAACCGCTGCCTGACCAATATATTTATCTAGAGGTTCGCGGATACTTTTAAAAAATGGGCCCTGCGTGCTACGTTGGGCCCATCCACCACCGCCGGGAATGCAGTATAATTGCGCATTGCTAATATATCTATCCAACACATCACGCCGTATACTTCCTGGGCCGTTCGGCATTGATGTGACACTGTCAACGCGCACTTCAATAATATCTTCGCCTCGAACAATCACATCTTTGGAGAGCTTAGACTGCGCCTCTTCCCGAGTGCCCACCCAAGGTTTATCTGGGTTATCTGGGCTTTCAGCTACGTAGAAACTCTTGCGCAGAAAATACGCTTTACCCACAAAGTAAATCGGCTTATGAGCACCCTCAACTTCTGCTGTATAGCTCAGTTGCAGTGGCTCACCTGGCTTGAGTAAGCGGTCAGTAGGCTCAAAACTTCCCCCAGCAACACCCTTTGGAAAGGTGATAAAAAAAACCGCCTTGGGCTGTTCTCTAAATTTGCGAAAAACAAAGTCGCGCACAATACCTCGCCCTCGACCATGCTCGACAGACTCTGTCAACATACGAGGCCGAACTAAATCGCAGCCTACATCCGAACTACGGAAGGTCATAAAAAGGGACTGCATCTGCTTAGGCTTTACAAAAACCTCGACTACTGAGAACGGCGTTTTACCTTCATTGTGCCCCTCAGACGAGACTTCACGACCATCGCTTTTTTTCTTTTTGCGTTTGGTCTTTTTTATCTTCGCAATCTGCTCTTTTGTGAGTCGGCTCTTATCCAAAACTAACTACACGTCCCATTATATGAATGATAACTTCCACCGTTTACCTGAAACGGTACTGGCTCATCGTTTTTCAGTCAAGCCTTTCTACCTCGCACACGACCTCGCAGTGAGGCGTCTGCGGAAACATGTCAACGGGCTGTACGCGACGAACACCATAACCATAATCCTTCAATATATATAAATTCTCTGCCAATGTCTGAGGGTTACATGATACATACAGTATACGAGCTGGTTTCATCTGACCCAGTGCTGCTAACACATTTTTGTGAAGGCCTGGCCGAGGTGGATCGACAACCACCAAGTCAAAGTCTTCATCGCGCAGTGAAAGAAGTTCATCTTCGGCCTTTCCTGCGAGAAACAAACAGTTCTTTACATCATTGCGCTGTGCGTTTAACCGAGCATCCTCAACGGCTTCTTCAACGACTTCTATACCCAATACATGCTCAGCACGATGGGCTAAGTGTAAACTTATCGATCCCGTACCGCAGTAAAGATCCAACGTCTTGCCAATTTCTTCTCCTGCCCATTCCGAAATTAAATTATACAAGCGTTCGGCCTGAATGGAATTGGTCTGAAAGAATGACTGAGGCGAAATATCAAAACGAATAAGTCCACATGACTCTTCAATAACCCCGTCTCCCCAGAGAACAAATTCTTTTTCTCCCTTAGCTACCTGTGCTTTGCCAGTGTGTAAGGTGATAATAAATGAGTCTATCTCTGGGACTTCTTCCCTCAGGCGATTTGCCAATGTTTCAACTCCACCTTCGGGATAGTTCGAAACAACCAAGTTCACCAAAACTTGATTACTCTTTTTAGCATCTCGTATTACTAAGAAGCGTAAAAGACCACTGTGCGCTTTTAAATCATATGCGCTCAAATCCAACTCATTAGCTAGACGTCGCACGTGCTGCACGATTTTATTGGATAAAGGGGACTGTAGATGGCATGATTCGACGTCGAAAACTCGGTTGAAGCGGCCTCTCATATGTAGACCGAGTTGTATATTACCATCGCGATCACAGCCGAACGAATATTCCATCTTGTTGCGATAAAAGAAAGGAGCATGACTCGGCATAGTCGATTCTACTTCAATGTGGTCAAAACCATATTGATTTAGCGCATTCCGAACCATACGCTCTTTTAACAACAGTTGATCCTCGTAGCTTAGGTCCTGCCATCGACATCCTCCACACAAACCGAAATGAATACACTGAGCCTCTTTACGTGACATGCCGTAATCGACAAAGCTTGTGATTTCGACATCAGCACGCCCACGTCTTTTTTTTACAACTCTTCCTCTAATCTTATCTCCAGGTACGGCTCTACGGACAATAATATCTCGGCCTTCGCTAGTTCCGCGCCCATCTCCTTTTGAATCCAAATCAACAATATCTATTTCAATTTCGTCACCGCGCTTCATAGCTATCTTCTCACCATATAACAAAATGAACGGGACGAGAATTACTCTCGCCCCGTTCATATACTGTATCTGAAATGTAAGTACGATCTATTCTTCAGCAGTACCTTCGTTTGCCGCAGTCTCTTCTTCGCCAGATCCACCTGCAGCACCCGGCCGATCTACCAACTCGATGATACTCATGAAGGTGCCATCGCCACGGCGGGGCCCCAACTTAACGATCCGAGTATATCCCCCATTACGACCTTTGTAGCGAGGCCCCAATTCGTCGAACAGCTTGGCGACGACCTGCTTGTCAGCGACAAACCGCAACACCTGACGGCGCGCATGCAGATCCCCTCTCTTGGCAAAGGTGATCATGTGTTCTGCCGAACGACGTAATTCCTTAGCTCGTGTGTGTGTTGTCGTAATTTTCTCTTCGGACAGAAGCGACGTAACCATATTGGCCATCATTGCTTTTCTGTGGGAAGGGTTACGACCGAGCTTTGCTATTTTTTTTCCATGTCTCATCTTTTATCTCTCAACTTGCCTTAGAATTCCTCAGCTAGCGGATTGACAGCATCCTCGTCAATTTCCACGTTCTCGTACGGTGACAGGTCCATACCCCAATTCAACTTAAGAGTATCAAGTATCTCACCCAGTTCGTTGAGAGACTTCCGACCGAAATTACGGTACTTTAGCATCTCGGCCTCACTGCGTCCCACCAGTTCACGCAGATGGGTTATACCGGCTGCTCGCAAACAGTTCGCAGAGCGCACGGAGAGCTCAAGCTCTTCAACAGGCATGGCCAGTAGTCGGGCAACGCGTTTCGTCTCTTCGTCTACTTCCTTCTCTTCAACTTCTACGGCTTCTTCTTCAAAGTTGATGAAGAGACTCAAATGCTCCATCATAATCTTAGCAGCTTGCGCCAGCGCATCTTCGGGATTAACCGAACCGTCAGTCCACACTTCTAAGCTAAGGCGATCGTAGTCAGTCCGACGTCCGACTCGCGCATTCTCAGTATCATACTTAACGTTCGTTACCGGCGAGAACGAACTGTCGATGGGCACCGAGCCAATGGGCTGGTCAGGGACTTTGTTTTCTTCTGCAAAGCTGTAACCCCGTCCCTGCCCCACGGTCAGTTCCATCGTCAGCGTGGCACCCTCGTCTAACGTTGCGATATGAAGATCAGGATTCAAAATTTGAACATTGGGGTCGACAGCCAAATCGCCTGCAGTCAACGCACCGGCTCCTGTCTTTTCGACCCTGAGCACTCGATCTTCATCGCCGACGTATCTCAAAGCGACTTCTTTGAGATTCAAAACGATTTCTGGAACGTCTTCGCGCACGCCTTCGACTACAGAGAACTCGTGCTGCACACCTTGTACATTAACTTGCGTTATTGCAGCGCCCTGGATGGAAGAAAGCAATATGCGACGCAGGGAATGGCCAAGCGTAACGCCAAAACCCCTTTCTAACGGCTGCACGACAAATTTACCGTAGGTGTCGTTTAGGCTTTCTTTCTCTATTTCCACCAGCCTCGGCATCTGGAGACCTTCTAACTTCATATAGCCTCTTACTCCCTAGAATGAGGAGAAATTTTCTCGAATCTCGAAATGATTTAGACGCGAGAATAAAACTCGATAACTAACTGTTCTTCAGCAATAGTCGGAATATCTTCGCGACTTGGAACTTCCACAACGGATCCCTGCAGGTTAACCTTGTCTACAGAAAGCCATGGAACCGTATCCCTCGATCTGCGAAGAGACTCATGAATCGATTCCATCTGCCTACTTGACTCGGCCACAGAAATGGCATCACCAACCCTTGTTAAGCAGGAAGGAATATTGACCCTGCGTCCATTAACAAGAATGTGATTGTGACGCACAAGTTGGCGAGCGGCTTTTCTCGAAGGTGCAAAACCCAGACGATAAATCACATTATCCAAGCGGCTCTCTAATAGACGCAGAAGGTTTTCACCACTCACACCAGGCACGCGAGTCGACTCTTTATAGTATCCGCGGAACTGCCCTTCTCGAACTCCATAGAGACGAGAAAGCTTCTGTTTAGCACGTAACTGTACGCTGTAGTCCGACTGCTTACGACGAAGGCCCTGACCGTGCTGCCCCGGCGCATAACTGCGACGCTCAAAGGAGCACTTCTCCAAATTGCATCGCTCGCCCTTCAAGAAAAGCTTGGCCCCTTCACGTCTACAATAGCGGCAGTTAGGTCCGACATATCTACTCATTGCAATTCTCCTCTATACCCGGCGACGCTTGGGCGGACGACAGCCATTATGGGGAATGGGTGTCACATCGCGAATAGCCGAAATTTCCAAGCCTGCATTTTGCAATGCACGAATCGCGGATTCACGCCCAACTCCGGGACCTTTAACCCAAACCTCAACGCGACGTAACCCCATGCTCATGGCCTCTTGCGCGGCCTTTTCAGCAGCAATCTGACCGGCAAATGGGGTCGACTTCCGACTTCCTTTAATGCTCATCTTACCGGGGGTCGACCAAGAGATTACGTTACCTTCTGAATCGGTTAACGTTATAATCGTATTGTTGAAGGTAGCCAGAATATGGGCTACGCCCACAGACTCTACCTGTTTTGACTTCTTGCGTCTTCTACGTCTTTCAGGTGGCAAATGCGTTATCCTCGTTATTAACTGTTTTATCTAGGCGCTTTTTTCTTACCAGCAATTGCGCGACGGGGCCCCTTTCGAGTGCGGGCGTTCGTTTTGGTCCGCTGTCCATTGGCCGGCAGACCGCGACGATGCCTGAGTCCCTTGTAACTTCCAATATCCATCAGGCGTTTAACATTCATTGTAACTTCACCGCGCAAACTACCTTCGACCTTATAATTGGTCTCGATAATTGCACGCAGGCTGTTCACCTGGTCTTCTGTCAAACTGTTAATACGCTGCTGCGGATCAATACTAGCCTGCTCAATGATGCGACTAGCAACGGTCTGACCTATACCAAAAATGTAGGTGAGCCCTATCGCAACCCGCTTGTCGCGGGGTAAATCAACGCCTGCAATACGTGCCAATTTCTGGCCTCCTCATCCTTGTCTCTGTTTGTGGCGCGGATTACGCTTGCAAATCACGCGCACAACTCCGTGTCGGCGAATGATCTTACAGTCCGGGCAGCGCTTACTAACAGATGCTTTAACTTTCACAATATTACTCCAACAAAAAGCGGGGTTATCCCCGACGTCCTTGAATACGACCCTTTTTCATAAATCCCTCGTAGTGACGCGTCATCAACTGTGATTCAATCTGTTGCAACGTGTCCAGGGCAACTCCCACTATGATTAGCAAACCGGTGCCACCGAAAAACTGTGCCATTGAAGGATGAACATTAAACTGGCGAATCACAAAAAAGGGAAATATAGCAACAGCTGCGAGAGCAATCGAACCAGGAAGCGTTATTCTCGTCATGATGCCGTCAATATATTGAGCTGTACGCGGTCCAGGACGAATTCCCGGTATGAAACCACCGTGTTTCTTCATATTATCCGCAATTGAGTTAGGATCCATTACAATTGCAGTGTAAAAATAGGTGAAGAAGATGATCATCAGACCGTAAATGGTCCAGTATACCAATGACTCAGTTGAAAACAGCCCACCAATCCCCTGTAGAAACTCACTATCTGGAAATAGCTGAGTTATGGTACCGGGCAAAAACATTATGGACTGGGCAAATATAATTGGAATCACGTTTGCAGAGTTTATTTTCAACGGAATATGTGTCGTCTGACCACCATACACCCTGCGTCCCACCACGCGCTTGGCATATTGCACCGGGATCTTGCGTATACCCTGAGTCGTGAGAATACAAAAAGCGACGATCAGGAACATGAGTCCAACTAGGAAGATCTCCTGAATAAGCCCCTTGTTTAAATTAATGTTATTCAGGTAATGCTGATATTCATAGCGAATCGCGTTGGGCAATTCGGCAATGATACCGATGAAAATTATGAGAGATATACCATTGCCAATACCCCGCTCGGTAATCTGCTCACCTAACCACATGATGAAGATGGTGCCCGTAGTGATCGTTATTATCGTCTCTAAGGTGAAACCCAACCCTGGATCTGGAACTGCAGCCAAACCGGAAGCAGGACCTCGAATAGTCTCAAGAAAATAGCTGACTCCGTATGCCTGCGCAGCGGCGAGAAAAACCGTCCCATAGCGCGTATACTGAGTAATTTTCTTTTTACCTTCTTCCCCTTCGCGCTGAAGCTTTTGGAAAAAAGGAATGACAGCACCTAATAATTGCAAGATAATGGAGGCACTTATATAAGGCATTATACCCAATGCAAAGATGGTAGCCCGGGTAAAAGCACCACCAACAAACATATCGTATAAACCGAACAGGGTGTTACCAGAGTTGCTAAAAAATTCTTGGACAACCCTTACTTCTACTCCTGGCACTGTGATCTGCCCACCTATGCGGTAGACAATCAACAAACCCAGTGTAAATAGAATCCGCGTTCGCAGTTCTGGAATTTTAAAGCAGTTTTGAAAGCTCTGGAGCATTGGTTCCTCAGATTACCTCGGCTTGACCGCCGGCTTTTTCGATTTTCTCGCGCGCACTTTTTGAAAAGTGTTGTGCTTTAATCGTAACGCTACGACTCAATTCGCCATCACCAAGAATTTTAATTGGCTGCTTGTCTGAGCGCACCAATCCGGCCGCGAGTAGCGCATCAACACCAACTTCGCCTTCCAAACCACGCGATTCAATATCAGCGACATTAACAGTCTGATAAACAACCCTGAAGTTGTGGTTAGAAAAGCCGACCTTAGGCATATGCCGAAAATAAGCAAGCGTACCACCAATAAAGCCGATACGATTACCCCTTCGCGCTCCTGAACGCGCGCGTTGCCCCTTATGCCCTTTACCTGCCGTCTTACCCGTTCCCGAACCTGGCCCTTGTCCCAAACGCTTGCGATTGCGACGTGCCCCTTTCGGACATTTAATTTCCCCTAAGCGCATCCTAGCTAATCTCCTGCTTAAGCATCTTGTTCTTGCACATCAACTAGATGCTTGACTTTTTCAATCATGCCGCGAATCTGCGGCGTATCCTCGTGCACAACCTGCTGGTAGAGGCGCCTAAAACCCAACGCTTCAATTGTGGCCTTCTGATTTTGTGCTCGGCCGATAGCGCTACGACGCTGCGTAATAACTAACTTCATCGACTTATCTTCTCCTAACCTCGCAAAACTTCCATGGGTACGCCACGCAAACGCGCGGTTGACTCCGCATCCCGCAATTCACTCAATGCAGCAAGCGTCGCCTTTACGGCATTTTGGGGATTAGTCGAACCCAGTGATTTTGTGAGGATATCGTGGACGCCGGCGAGTTCAAGCACTATTCGAATCCCGCCACTAGCGATAACACCCGTACCTGGAGATGCCGGCTTAAACAGTATTTGAGCCGCACCAAAACGCCCTTTAATCTCGTGGGGAATCGTGCCGTTCACCACCGGTACCTGAATCATATTCTTCTTTGCCGCCTCGGTCCCTTTACGAATTGCCTCGGAAATTTCGCCAGCTTTACCAGAGCCAGCACCGACGCGCCCGTTGCGGTCACCGACGACTACCATCGCATTGAAACTGAAGCGACGTCCACCCTTGCGCACATGCGACACGCGCTTGATGCTGTTCTGGACTACGACTTCGCTAAATTCCATGCTGTTGGGGTCTACTTTCGCCACAGAAGTAACTCTCCTCTAGAAATTCAGCCCGCCCTCGCGAGCACCGTCGGCGACGGCTTTAACAATACCATGGTACAAATAGCCCCCGCGATCGAAGACTACCTTATCAATACCTTTCTCTTTGGCTTTTCCAGCCACAATCTTCCCAACTTCCGCACCCTGCTCTACTCGACTAGCAAAGGAACGGTCCCGCAACTCTTTACTCTGCGTCGAAAAGCCGAACAATGAGTGACCTGCCACGTCGTCAATCAGTTGGACTTCAATATGCTTCAGGGACCGATGGACCACCAAGCGAGGGCGATCCGACGTCCCAGAAACAATTTTACGTAGACGATGCCGGCGCCGCTGAATGCGGGCGCGATTTTTACTCAGATGTTTCTTATCCTTCATGATTAGCCCGCTGCGGTTTTACCTTGTTTCCAGTGAATGACTTCATTTTCGTAACGGATTCCTTTGCCCTTGTAGGGTTCGGGCTTACGCTTAAAGCGAATATCTGCGGCAACCTGTCCCACTACCTGTTTATCTATGCCACTCACGGTTATTCGAGCCTGTGAACCGCTCTCCCCGTTGCCGACCTGAATATTGATTCCTTCCGGCGCGTCATATACAACAGGATGTGAATAGCCCACGTGCAAGGTCAGCTTACTTCCCTGCGCCTCAGCTCTCCAACCAACGCCAAAGAGATCTAAATTCTTGCTAAACCCTTCACTAACGCCCGCAACTGCATTTGCGATGAGCGTACGCGTTAGCCCATGAAGAGAACGTGCACCTTTTTCCAGACTATCGCAGGTCACCTGCACGGTGTCACCTTCTAGGTTAACTGCTATGTGATCATCAACAAATGGCACAGTCAGAGTGCCCTTCGGACCTTTCACTGCGACGTGTGGACCGTCGATCTTAACATCAACGCCCTGCGGCAACGCGATCGGTGTTTTTCCTATGCGAGACAACTTATTTCTCTCCTCAGTCTACCAGACACTACACAAAATCTCGCCGCCGACACCAGCTTTGCGAGCTTCACGATCTGTCATAACGCCTCGCGACGTTGAGACAATGGCAATACCTAAACCACGACGGACGCGCGGAACATCAGCGTTCCCAGAATATTGGCGCAATCCAGGGCGACTAATACGCTTGATCCCCTGAATCAAACTCTTGTTGTCACTATCATAACGAAGATAAAGACGCAAAACCCCCTGCTTATCGTCTTCGATAAAAGCGAAGTTATCAATAAAGCGGGTCTCAGCTAGGACACGGGCAATCTCTCTTTTTAGCTTGGAAGCAGGAACGTCAACGCGCGCATGCTTTGCACTACTTGCGTTGCGCACCCGCGTCAGCATATCTGCAACTGGATCGGTCATACTCATATGGCTATCTCCCTACCAGCTAGCTTTAGTGACGCCGGGAATTTCACCCCGCAGGGCGAGTTCTCGGAAACAGATACGACAGAGACCAAACTTGCGATAATAGGCTCTCGGCCTGCCGCAGCGCTGGCAACGATTATATTTGCGCGAGCTAAACTTAGGAGTGCGACGCGCTTTGGCTATCATAGACTTTTTAGGCATTCACCAATTCTCCCAACATTAATTACCGAAGGGCATACCGAACGACTTCAGCAGTTCGCGCCCCTCTTCATCGGTCTGAGCCGAAGTAACGATTGTTATATTCATCCCGCGAATATGATCTATTCTATCGTAATCGATTTCGGGGAATATAATCTGCTCTTTAATTCCCAAATTGTAGTTGCCACGGCCGTCAAAGCCTTTTGCGGGAACGCCACGAAAGTCTCGCACCTGTGGAAGTGCGAGCGTTATTAGCCTATCGAGAAATTCATACATTCGATTGCCGCGCAAAGTAACCATGCAACCAACTGCAACCCCTTCGCGAAGCTTGAAGTTTGAAATGGCCTTCTTAGCACGACGCAATGCAGGCTTTTGCCCTGCAATAGCAGTCATCTCACTAACCGCATTCTCAAGGGCTTTAGGCTCTCCTACTGACTCGCCGACTCCCATATTGATCACGACTTTGTCGACAGCGGGTACCTGCATGACGTTGCTGTAAGAAAAACTTTCTACCAGCTGCGACTTGATCTCTTCTCTGTATAATACTTTTAGTCTGGGCTCGCTCATGACAGCTCTTTCTACTGCGAGTCAATCATCTCGCCACTCCGGGCAGAGACGCGTACGTTTTTACCATTATCGAGCTTCTTATGACGAATCCGCGTAGGCTGATCAGTCTTGGGACACACAACCATAACGTTAGAGAGATGAATCGGCGCCTCCCGTTCGATAATTCCACCTTGGGGATCTCTCGAAGAGGGACGTGAATGATGCTTCCGCATATTAACGCCCTCAACAATGACCCTACTCTTTTCTTTCATTACGGCTAAGACGGTTGAGCGACGACCCTTATCGTTACCGCTAACAACCTGCACCGTATCCCCTTTTTTAATATCCATTCGTATCCTCTATTCCCGTTGGCACAGTTCAGACAACTTCCGGTGCGAGCGAGACAATGCGCATATATTGTTTGTCGCGCAGTTCCCTAGCAACCGGACCGAAAATGCGGGTGCCCCGCGGCTCTTTTTCGTCGTTTATTAAAACAGCTGCGTTCTCATCAAAACGGATGTAGGACCCATCAGGACGACGGTACTCTTTCTTTGTCCGGACTACGACTGCTTTAGCCACTTGGCCCTCTTGCAGAGGACCGTTAGGGATCACATTGTGTACTGCAACCACAATGATATCGCCAACTGAAGCATAACGCTTGCGAGTTCCACCCAGTACTCGGATGCATTTCGCGGTGCGTGCCCCAGCATTATCTGCCATCTTTAGTATCGTGTATTCGTGTATCATTTAATCCTGATCCGCGTTCCGCTCCATGATTTCAATCAGACGCCAACGCTTGGTCCGACTCATGGGACGACATTCTTCAATACGAACTAAATCTCCAACGTTCGACTCATTTTTCTCGTCGTGGGCGACAAATTTAGCCGTGCGACGAATGACGCGACCGTATAATGGGTGAGCAATACGCTGCTCAACCGCAATCACACGCGTCTTGAGGTTATTAGCTCTTAAAACCCGCCCCTCTGCGGTGCGGCGCTCTACTGTTTTATCGGACATTGCTTACGACTCTCCCCCGGGCAGGCTTTGCTGCTGTAAATCGCGCTCGCGCATCAGCGTACGCACACGCGCAATATCGCGTCGAACCTGACGCAGACGTATAGGGCTGGTCAACTGGCCGGAGACGTGCTGAAAGCGCAGATTGAACGCTTCTTCCTCAAGCTCTTCCAGTTTATTCTTTGCATCTTCCGCGTTTAAGCCACGCAGTTCGCTAGCCTTCATAACTATACCACTCGCTCTACGAATTTGGTTTTAATGGGCAACTTATGGCCCGCTTTTCGGAAGGCTTCCTTTGCCAATTCAACTGGCACACCAGAAAGCTCAAACATCACGCGACCAGGCTTCACTACAGCGACCCAACCTTCGGGTGAACCCTTACCTTTACCCATTCGCGTTTCGGCCGGCTTTTTTGTAATTGGCTTGTCGGGAAAAACGCGGATCCACATCTTCCCAGTTCTACTCATCGTTCTACTAATCGTGACGCGAACAGCCTCAATTTGCCGGCTTGTAATCCATCCCGGCTCAAGTGCCTTCAAGCCATACTCGCCAAAGGAAACCATGTCGCCCCCCTTGGTCTGGCCGCGCATGCGGCCCCGAGACTGCTTTCTCCATTTTGCTTTTTTGGGCATTAACATGGTAAAACGTCCTCTTGATTCTATCTATGCCTGATTACTGGATCCCGTATCTGCCACAACCTCACCATGGCAGATCCACACTTTTACACCAACCGTCCCCGAAACAGTGTAGGCGGTCGACTGAGCATAATCGATATCAGCGCGCAACGTGTGCAGTGGAACACGCCCGGCCGGTTCAGACCGCTCACGACGTCCCATTTCGGATCCACCAATACGACCTGAGCAGGCAATGCGTATGCCTTCTGCACCCATCCGCATAGAGGAAGCAACCGACTTTTTCATGGCACGGCGAAACGAAACACGCTGTTCCAACTGGCGCGCCAAATTGTCGGCGACTAATTGCGCATCTAGCTCTGGTTTCTTCACTTCTTGGATATTAAGGGAAACATCCTTACCTGTGAGTTGCTTTAACTCATCGCGCAGTTTATCGACCTCGGCCCCGCGACGGCCGATGGCGATACCAGGACGAGCTGTGTGCACCTCAACGGTGACTCGCTTCGGCTGCCGCTCGATATTGATCCGAGAAACCCCTGCGCGTAGGAGACGCTGCTTGACATATCGACGCAGCATCTGATCTTCATTCAAAAGTTCGGCAAAGTCTTTTTCGGCAAACCAGTTGGATCGCCAACCCTTGATGACACCAAGCCGAAAGCCGTATGGGTGTGTTTTCTGTCCCAAAAAGAGTTCCCTCAGTTGACCTGGTCGCTGACGACCACGGTAAGATGACAGTGACGTTTGCGAATGCGATCCGCTGACCCACGAGCGCGGGGGCGAATGCGCTTGAGATCTCGACCCTCATTGGCATAAATAGCCTTGACGTAGAGATCTTCAGCATCCACTGGATTTTCTTCGTCTTGATTGATCCCGTTAGAAATGGCAGATCGAAGCGTTTTCTCGACTTCACGAGCAACCGGACGGGGAGAGAAGCGCAGAATGGTCAGTGCTTCTTCAACGGGCTTGCCTCGCACCAGATCAATCAACTGGCGCATCTTGGTAGCAGGTATGCCAACTTGTTTCAATATTGCTCTTGCTTCCATAGCTATTATACCTGATCCCTTTAGCGCACTCGGCTGCCACGTTCCGTGAGTTTCCCACCGTGTCCGCGAAACGTGCGAGTCGGTGCGAACTCACCAAGTTTGTGGCCAACCATATTCTCGGTCACATAAACCGGAATGAACTTGTTGCCATTGTGTACGGCCAATGTATGACCAACGAAATCTGGAGTAATCGTAGAGCGGCGAGACCAAGTCTTTACCACCTTCTTACTGCCTGTGCGATTAAGCTCCTCTACTTTTTTCTCCAGATGGGCATCAATGAATGGGCCCTTTTTTACAGACCTTGGCATCTATCAGCTCACTCCTTCTACTTCGAATTACGCCGACGCAAAATCATAGCGTCAGAGCGGTTCTTGTGCTTACGCGTTTTATACCCCTTCGTGGGCTTGCCCCAAGGAGTAACCGGATGACGGCCACCCGAGGTTTTACCTTCTCCACCGCCGTGAGGATGATCTACAGGGTTCATCACTACGCCACGGACCTTTGGACGACGTCCCAACCAACGAGCGCGTCCGGCTTTGCCCAACACGACGTTGCCATGCTCGACATTCCCAACTTGACCCAAGGTCGCCATACACTGAACGGCTACTTCCCTTATTTCACCCGAAGGAAGACGCAGTTGAGCACGACCATTTTCACCACGACCTAGCAGCTGCACTTCAGCTCCCGCACTACGCGCGAGTTGACCGCCGGCGCCAGGCTGCAGCTCGACATTGTGTATGGTGGAACCAAGCGGAACGTTCGATAGAGGCATCGCGTTACCCACGCTGATAGGAGCATCTGGTCCAGCAACCACGGCAGCGCCGACAGTGAGTCCGGCTGGAGCTAAGATGTATCTCTTATCACCATCTGCGTAAACGATCAACGCTATGAATGATGAGCGGTTGGGATCGTATTCGACCGATGCAACTTTGCCAGGAACACCTAGCTTGTTTCGCTTGAAGTCAATAACGCGATAGCGGCGCTTATGACCACCGCCACGGCGGCGCATTGTCATTCTTCCCTGATTGTTACGCCCACCGGTTTTGCTAACCGCGCCGCGCAACAGGGCCTTTTGTGGCTTGTCTACGCTGACTTCGTCAAAAGAATTAACGGTCTTATACCGGAGTGTTGGCGTTACGGGACGAAACTTCTTAACTGGCATAATTAAATCAACCTATACGTTTTCAACGATGTCAATCGAGTCACCAGCCTGGAGCGTCACGTAGGCTTTCTTCCATCCTGCACGACGCCCGGCATAGAGACCTTGTCTCTTTGGTTTGCTCGGCACTTTAATTGTCCGAACCGACTCTACCTTTACATCGAAAATGCTTTCGATAGCTTGCCGAATCTGCACCTTATTGGCCTTGGGATCGACGCGAAAGGCGTACTTATTACCTTCTCGCAATATAGTGGCCTTCTCAGTGATGACCGGTTTCTGTATGATTGAGCGAGGGTTGCTCACGGTAACTTCTCCTAAGCCTCTTCCGAGGCGTGGTGCTCTACGAGCTTGTCCAACGCCTGACGGGTGAAAAGGACGACGTCGGCTGCGATAACATCATATGTGCCCAAAGAACCGACGTGCGTCATGCTAACCTGCCGGATGTTACGACTGGATTTGACCAGCACATTTTCATTTTCGGGCGTTATGAACAATACCTTTTGACCATCAAGGCCGCAGGCATTTATAACACCCTTGAATGATTTCGTGCTCGGCTGCTCAAAATCAAAGTCGTCTACTACTCTGACCCGCCCGTCGCTGCCCTTAAGCGTCAAAGCAGAACGAAAAGCCAGACGTTTTAATGCCTTAGGCAGTTTGGAATAGTACGAACGTGGCTCCGGTCCAAAAGCAACACCGCCGCCTCTCACGAGTGGGGACCGATTAGATCCTCGACGCGCTCCGCCAGTGCCCTTTTGACGATGGTGTTTCTTGCTCGTCCGAGCAATCTCAGACCGCGTCTTAACCTTTGCCGTTCCCTGCCGCTGGTTTGCCTCATATGTCACAACCGCGCGGTAAAGGGCATATTCGGAAACTTCGGCGGCGAACAAGTCGTCCGGTAAATCTACCATACCGTTCGGCTTGCCTTCCATCGTGAGAATTTCTACCTGTGTACCCATGCCCATCAAACCTTAATATCTATGCCAATACCAGCCGGCAAATCCAACTTCATGAGCGCATCCACTGTCTGTGGCGTCGAATCATAAATATCAATCAGACGCTTATGGACACGCGTTTCGAACTGTTCGCGCGATTTTTTGTCAACGTGAGGCGAACGCAACACGGTGTATATACTGCGCGAGGTCGGCAGCGGCACGGGACCCGCAATACGGGCCCCGCTACGCTTAACCGTCTGCACTATTTCATCCACGGATCTGTCTAAAGCTGCATGATCATATGCCTTTAGACGAATGCGAATTCTATCAACAGCCACTTGGCGTGTCTCCCAGAGTTAATTACTCGATGATCTCGGTGACCACACCCGAACCAATAGTGCGACCGCCTTCGCGGATAGCGAAGCGCAAGTTCGCTTCAACGGCGATGGGCTGAATTAGATTAACTTCCATGGTAACATTATCACCGGGCATGACCATTTCAGTTCCTTCTGGCAAAGCGATCGTACCCGTAACGTCTGTCGTACGGAAGAAAAACTGCGGGCGATAACCAGAGAAGAAGGGCTTTTCACGGCCACCCTCTTTGTTCGTCAAAACGTAAACTTCAGCTTTGAACTTGGTATGTGGGGTAATTGAGCTGGGCTTGCACACAACCATGCCGCGCAACAATTCCTCTTTTTCAACACCGCGGAACAGCAAACCTACGTTGTCACCAGCCTGGCCCTCGTCCAGCAACTTGCGGAACATTTCGACGCCAGTAATGGTCGTTTTACGCGTCTCGCGAATACCAACCAATTCCACTTCTTCGCCGACTTTAATGATGCCGCGCTCAACGCGACCAGTTCCCACTGTGCCGCGACCAGAGATGCTGAAAACATCTTCAATTGGCATCAAGAAGGGCTGATCAATCGGACGGTCAGGTAACGGAATCCACTCGTCTACGCTAGACATGAGTTCGTCGATCGCTCCCGTGCCAGTCGGTCCATCATTTCCTTCAACGGCGGCCAATGCTGAACCGCGAATAACGGGCGTATCGTCTCCCTCAAAACCGTACTCGTTTAGCAGGTCACGAGTTTCTAACTCAACCAGGTCGAGTAGTTCCTCGTCATCAACTTGGTCAACTTTGTTCAAGAAGACACAAATGCGAGGCACGTTAACCTGACGTGCGAGCAGGATGTGCTCACGAGTCTGAATCATGGGACCATCAGCAGCGCTAACAACCAAGATAGCGCCGTCCATCTGAGCAGCACCGGTGATCATGTTCTTGATGTAATCGGCGTGACCAGGACAGTCGACGTGAGCATAGTGACGATTCTCCGTCTCATATTCCTGGTGAGAAACGTTGATTGTTACCCCACGCGCTTTTTCTTCTGGGGCATTATCAATCTCATCAATACCCTTAGCTTGAGCCAAGCCCATGCTGGCCAAGTGATTCGTAATGGCCGCAGTAAGGGTGGTCTTGCCGTGGTCGACGTGGCCGATCGTACCGATGTTTACGTGAGGCTTATTGCGCTCAAATTGTTCCTTGGCCATTTCTCCGATCCTCTCCTTATACGTTAAAAGCTCTACGGTGTTTAGCTGTCTTTTCCATTGACTTTGGCGATAATCGCCTCAGTTACATTGCGAGGCACCTCGCTATACTTGGCAAACTGCAAGGTAAAAACTGCACGTCCCTGAGTAAGCGAACGCAAACGCGTCGCGTAACCAAACGTTTCACTCAGTGGAATGAAGGCCTTTATGACTTGGGCATCGGAACGTTGGTTCATACCTTGAACCTCTCCACGATGAGAGTTCAGATCTCCCATGACATCGCCCAGATATTGCTCTGGAACAACCACTTCAAGATCCATTATGGGTTCCATCAGATACGGGTCGGACTTGGATGCCCCATCTTTAAAGCCAATCGAACCGGCAACCTTAAATGCCATTTCCGATGAATCGACTGCATGCGAAGAGCCATCAACGAGCGTAACTTTGACATCTTCGATTGGGTATCCGGCAACAGGTCCGGTCGTCATCGCTTCGGCGATGCCATCGTGTGCAGGTTTAATAAATTCGCGCGGAACATTACCCCCAACGACCTTAGACTCAAAGACAAGTCCCGTTCCTGGTTCGCCAGGTTCAATTTCCAACTCAACGTGACCAAACTGACCGCGACCTCCTGACTGACGGACGAAACGACCCGTCCCATGAGCCGGATTGCGAAGACCCTCTTTATAGGCGACCTGCGGCTGCCCAACGTTGGCTTCAACCTTAAACTCACGAAATAATCGATCAATCAAGATTTCTAAGTGTAACTCACCCATACCCGACATGACCGTCTGTCCGGTCTCGTCGTCGACTTTGACTTTAAAGGTCGGATCTTCTTCACTCAGTTTGGCAAGAGCTACATGTAACTGTTCTTGATCCGCACGCGTCTTGGGCTCTATCGCTACGTGGATAACAGGCTCTGCAAACTCAATCTTTTCAAGGATAATGGGATTGCCCTCGTCGCAAAGCGTATCTCCCGTCGTCGTATCCTTTAAACCGACGAGTGCAACGATATCACCCGCATAGGCCTGCTTTAACTCTGTTCGGTCATTGGCATGCATCTCCACTAGACGAGAAACGCGCTCTCTCTTCTCAGTCATAGCGTTGTATACGTAGGATCCCGCTTCAATCACGCCAGAATATATGCGCGCAAAGGTCAAGCGCCCTACAAAAGGATCCGTCATGACCTTAAAAGCCAAAGCTGCAAAAGGCGCACCATCATCGGTCTTGCGGATGGCTCCATCCTCAGACTTTGGCAACGTTCCATGCGTCTCACCGATGTCCGCTGGAGAAGGAAGGTAGTAAATTACCGCATCTAATAGTCGCTGAACGCCCTTGTATTTATAGGCACTACCGCAAGCAACCGGTACGGCCTTCAGAGAAACAGTCGCTTGGCGCAATGCCGAGCGAATCTCTTCCGGACTAATGTCTTCGCCCTCAAGAAACTTTTCCAGCAGTCCGTCATCAAACTCTGCGACAGCATCAAGCATCTTTTCTCTGTACTCTAACGCCTGAGGCATTAAATCTTCGGGAATTTCTCCCTCGACAAAAGTCGATCCCTGCGATGATTCCTCAAACGTGACCGCTATCATCTCAATCAGGTCGATCATACCGTTGAACGTCTCGCCTGACCCAATAGGCAACTGAATGGGAACAAAGTTGCTGCGGAGGCGTTCCTCTAACATACCGAGGACTTTGTAGAAATCGGCGCCGCTGCGGTCCATCTTGTTTACGAAAGCAATCCGTGGCACTTCATACTTGTCAGCCTGTCGCCATACCGTTTCCGATTGGGGTTCGACGCCACCCACAGCACAAAAGACACCAATGGCACCGTCCAAGACGCGCAGCGACCGCTCTACCTCGGCAGTGAAGTCTACATGGCCGGGTGTATCAATGATATTGACGCGATGATCTTTCCACTCACAGGCGGTTGCAGCGGATGTGATCGTGATACCGCGCTCCCTCTCCTGCTCCATCCAGTCCATGGTTGCTGTGCCCTCATGGACTTCTCCCATGCGATGCAGTCGTCCCGTATAGTACAGGATGCGTTCTGTCGTCGTCGTTTTACCCGCATCAATATGGGCGGCAATGCCGATATTTCGGGTTTTTTCAAGTGAAAATTGACGTGCCATCTTCTCTAATCGCCTCTTTAAAATCTGTAGTGAGCAAAAGCTTTGTTGGCTTCTGCCATGCGGTGGACGTCATCACGCATTCGGACGGCGCCCCCCTCCCCTTTAGATGCTGCTATAAACTCGTTGGCTAAGCGCTCGGCCATAGTCCGCTCGGAACGCTCACGGGCAAAGCGAATCAACCAACGAATGGAGCGAGCAGTGCGTTCATCGGGGCGAACCTCTACTGGCACTTGGTAAGTCTGACCACCCACGCGACGTGATTTGACCATAACCATTGGCTTGGCATTCTCCAGAGCCTTCTGAAAAATATCGATGGCATCTTGACCAGCACGCTCTTCGACCAAATCAATTGCGAGATAAAAGATGCGCTCAGCAACACTGCGCTTCCCCTGCTTCATCAAGGAGTTAATAAAACGAGCGGCCAACACATTATTGAACTTTGGATCCGGTAGTAACTTGCGCTTAATAGCTTTTTTGCGACGCGACATAATTCCCTCTTATCAGCCCTTAATCCGGTCTGCGAGCGCCGTACTTCGAACGCCCTTGTTTGCGATCAGCTACGCCGGTGGCATCCAATACGCCCCGCACGATATGGTAGCGCACACCCGGACAATCCTTGATGCGCCCCCCTCGTACCAAGACGATGGAGTGCTCTTGAAGAGTGTGTCCTTCGCCGGGAACATAGGCGGTAACTTCAATGCCGGTAGTGAGTCGTACGCGCGCCATTTTGCGCAATGCAGAGTTAGGCTTCTTCGGCGTCGTCGTGAAAACACGCGTGCAAACACCGCGACGCTGTGGGCAGCTTTCAAGCGCCGGAGCGTCTGTCTTTTTCAGCGTTTTGCTTCGGCCCTTTCGGACCAGTTGGCTAATTGTCGGCAAAGCCTATTTTCTCCCTTTATTGCACATAAATAGCAAACTCATAAGGTAAATGCACATCAAATAACTGTCAATACTTTATTCGTCAAGAACACCGGTTTCTTTACTGGCAACGACCCCTTGGCCATCTTCGGAGATTCCAACTTCTCCATCCCCTGTTCCAATTAGGTCTTCATAGCCAGCACCGCGATAAATATCTGACCCCGTTCCGGCAGGAATAAGGCGTCCAATAATGACGTTTTCCTTCAAGCCACGCAGGTGGTCAACCTTGCCCTGTACTGCGGCTTCTGTAAGCACGCGAGTTGTTTCCTGGAAAGAAGCAGCAGATATAAAGCTATCTGTGCGCAGCGATGCTCGTGTGATACCAAGCAAGATCGGCTGACAGGTTGCAGGATCTCCACCTTCCCCCAGGACCTTCTCGTTCTCTTTGTTGAAACGAATCTTATCAACTTCCTCACCTTCGAGAAAGTTGGTATCACCCGGATCAATTATCTTCACTTTCTGAAGCATCTGACGAACAATCGTTTCAATATGCTTGTCATTGATATCTACAGCCTGCAGGCGATACACATCCTGGATCTCGTTCACCAAGTATTCTTGAACTTTATGCGTACCTTGGACCTTTAGAATATCATGAGGATTGACCGAGCCTTCAGATAGACGTTCACCAGCAACAACCCGGTCTCCCTCGTGCACTCTCAAGTGCTTCCCGTATGGCACCAGGTATTTCTTTTCTTCCTCGTCAATGGAAGTTACGATCAGTTCGCGGTTACCTCGTACTATACCACCAAAACGCACCGTTCCATCAATCTCGGAAATAACCGCCGGCTCCTTGGGCCGACGCGCTTCAAAAAGCTCCGCAACGCGGGGTAAACCACCCGTAATGTCACGCGTTTTTGATCGCTCACGAGGAATCTTGACAAGGACTTGGCCCGGTTGAATATCAGATTCATCCGAAACCAACAAACGAGCCCCAACGGGAATATGATAAGAGCGCGTTCCTTTTTCATCGCTGGAAATCTCGATGAGAGGATTCAGCGTACGGTCGCGCTGCTCCACGATGGTACGAGTACTCATACCCGTGGTCTCTTCAAACTCTTCACGCATCGTGACCCCGTCGATGATATCTACAAAGCGCACCGAACCCGAACGATCTGAAACAATTACATTGCTGTAGGGATCCCACTCATAAAGCACTGAGTCTGATTCAACGTCTTGACCATCGACGACCTTCAACAGGGCCCCGTAAGGGACGACGATGCGTGAACGAACCCGGTTCTGCTCGTCGAGCAGTTCGATTTCGCCGTTGCGTCCCAGCACAGTAGTACCCAAATCAGGGTTTTCTACAGTATCCACGTTTACAAAGTTAACGGTACCAACGCGACGAGCTAGGATCTGCGAGTTCTCGGCGATTCGGCTAGCGGTGCCGCCGATGTGGAACGTACGCAACGTAAGCTGTGTGCCAGGCTCACCAATACTCTGCGCAGCCACCACTCCCACAGCTTCACCGATATTGACCAACTCACCGGTCGCCATGTTACGCCCGTAGCAATTGGCGCACACACCGCGATCCGATTCGCAGTTCAATACCGATCGAATCAGCACTTCTTCCACGTCTTCAGCTTGAGCAATGCGGTGTGCATCCGCTTCATCTACCAGTTTGCCCAATTCCATGACGACTTCGCCGTTAGCATCAATGACGTCTTCTTGCAGCACGCGACCGACGATCCGGTCAGCCAAAGGCTGAATAACTTCCTCACCGTCTTTTAAAGCACCGACCCACAGCCCTTGACTCGTACCACAGTCGATTTCGCTTATAACGACATCTTGAGCAACATCTACCATGCGACGCGTCAAATAACCCGCTTCGGCGGTCTTCAGAGCCGTATCCGCCAGTCCCTTGCGGGCTCCGTGCGTTGAGATAAAGTATTCCAGCACCGAGAGACCCTCTTTGAAAGAGGCGATGATGGGCGTTTCAATAATCTCCCCAACGGCACCTGTCAGCTTTTTCTGAGGCTTGTTCATCAAGCCACGCATTCCGCCCAACTGCTTGATCTGGTCTTCGCTACCGCGAGCACCGGAATCCTTCATTATGTAGACTGAGTTAAAACCATCTTCTGCTGCCTCTAAGGTCCCCTGTACGGCGCGGGATACGCTCGAGGTGGCATGTGTCCATACATCGATAATCTTGTTGTAGCGTTCACCGTCGGTAATGATACCGTTGGCGTACTGATCGCGTATCTTCTCTACCTCGCCCAGGGCCTCGTCTATGATGTCCGTCTTGGCATCCGGCACAACTACGTCATCGATAGAGATAGTGATGCCTGCCATCGTAGCATAGTTGTAGCCAACGCGTTTCAGGCTGTCGACAAACTCGGCGGTCTGCCGATTACCCAGCAAACGATGTACGTCGGACGTGATCTTCTTTATGTCACCTTTGTCAATAGTGCGGTTAATAAAGCCGATCTCGGAAGGAAGCACTTCATTGAAGATCAGCCTACCAACAGTCGTATCGATTATTTCACCCTCGATACGCACCTTGATAGGTTGATGTAAGGTGATACAATCCGATTCATAGGCAGAGCGTGCATCCAACACGTTAGCAAAGCAACGATCTTCTTTTTCGGCCTCGCTGAAGCGCACTTTCGTCAAGTAGTAACAACCCAATACAATATCCTGCGGGTTATCCATGATAACTGGCTCACCATCGGCCGGTTTGAGGATATTGTTTGCAGCGAGCATGAGCAGACGGGCCTCAATTTGAGCTTCGAACGACAGCGGGACGTGCACCGCCATCTGGTCTCCGTCAAAATCGGCGTTGAATGCAGCACATACTAATGGATGCAAACGGATCGCTTTACCTTCTACAAGACTGGGCTGAAAAGCCTGAATGCCAAGTCGGTGCAGTGTCGGCGCTCTGTTTAGCAGAACGCAGTGGTCTTGGATAATTTCTTCGAGAATATCCCAGACTTCAGGGCGCTCACGCTCGACCAATTTCTTGGCGCTCTTAACGGTCTGAACCAAACCTTTCTCTTCAAGTTTTTTGATTACAAATGGCTTAAACAATTCCAGCGCCATACTCTTAGGCAAGCCGCACTGATGTAACTTCAGTTCGGGGCCAACAACAATGACCGAACGTCCCGAATAATCGACGCGCTTACCCAACAGGTTTTGACGAAAACGGCCCTGCTTCCCCTTTAGCAAATCGCTAAGAGACTTGAGAGAGCGGTTACCATCGCCACGCACCGCACGTGACCGACGTCCATTGTCAAAGAGTGCGTCGACGGCTTCCTGAAGCATGCGCTTCTCGTTGCGCAAAATAACCTCAGGAGCCTTAATCTGAATAAGCTTCTTGAGCCTGTTATTCCGGTTGATCACTCGACGGTACAGATCGTTCAAATCCGACGTGGCAAACCTCCCACCTTCGAGTGGAACAAGCGGGCGTAAATCCGGTGGAATTACGGGAATGTTATCCAATATCATCCATTCAGGACGATTCTCGGACTGGCGAAAGGCCTCGACTACCTTGAGGCGCTTTAACGCTTCCTGTTTTCTCTGCACGGAGGTTTCCATGCGAACCTGCGTCCGCAGTTCTGCAGAGAGTTCTTCAATATCAATCTCGGCCAGCAGATTCATTACGGCGGGCGCGCCCATATCGACCTCAGGATCGTACCCCTCTTCCTGCAGATCGATCAGCTCTTCCTCGGTGAGGAGTTGAAAGCGTTCGACGTCGGGTGCATCCTTGGGGTCGGATACGACATAAGACTCGTAGTAGAGAACGCGCTCTAAATTACGCATCGATATGTCGAGTAGTGCACCGATCCGAGATGGGAGTGACTTAAAATACCAGATGTGAGATACGGGAACGGCCAGTTCGATATGACCGAGGCGCTCACGACGAACCTTCGCTTGCGTAACTTCAACGCCACAGCGATCACATACAACACCCCGGTAACGAATGCCCTTGTACTTGCCACAGTGGCAGTTCCAGTCTTTAACCGGCCCAAATATACGTTCGCAAAATAGGCCATCACGCTCTGGCTTAAACGAGCGATAGTTAATGGTCTCGGGTTTAGTCACCTCTCCATGCGACCACGCCCGAATGGTATCGGGCGAAGCCAACTGGATGCGAATCGAGTCGAAATCTGTTGGTTTTCTTGATGCACTAGCGGTCTTTAACACATCAGCCCCCTTTGCGTATAGACCTTTGCGGATCCGCTCAGATTAGTAAGTTTCAATGAGTCTGCTATCTTCTAGAATGACGTCAAGGCATAGGCTCTGAAGCTCTTTAACCAAGACGTTGAAAGATTCAGGTATGCCCGGTTCAGGCGGATTGTCTCCCTTGACGATCGCTTCGTAAATTTTTGATCTACCAGCAACGTCATCGGATTTAACCGTCAACATTTCCTGCAGCGTGTATGCCGCACCATATGCTTCCAAAGCCCAAACTTCCATCTCACCAAAGCGCTGGCCTCCAAACTGCGCTTTTCCACCCAGTGGCTGCTGCGTAACCAGTGAATATGGTCCAATTGAACGAGCATGGATCTTATCCGCCACGAGGTGGGACAACTTGAGCATGTATATGTAGCCAACGGTAACTCGCTTATCCAGCTTGTCTCCCGTTCGACCATCATACAACACTTGCTTTCCATCTTCGGCTAAACCAGCATCCTTCAGAAGTCCCTTGACCTCGCCCAGAGCAGCACCGTCAAATACGGGCGTAGCGACATGCATTCCCAGTGCGCTAGCAGCCATACCTAAGTGCGTTTCAAAAATCTGCCCGAGGTTCATACGCGACGGCACACCAAGCGGATTGAGGACGATATCAACCGGCCTACCGTCCTCTCCAAAAGGCATATCCTCTTCGGGAGCGATGTGGGCGACAACGCCCTTATTCCCGTGGCGGCCTGCCATCTTATCTCCTACCGACAGCTTGCGTTTCTTAGCCACATACACCTTCACGAGTTGAGCAATACCAGGAGGAAGCTCATCGCCGCGAGTTAGGCGCTCCACGTCACGCTCTTTCTGCTCATCTGCCAGCTGTAACTGTTCTCCGGCATACCGCAACAGCTGGTCGACGCGCGCATCGACATCATCGTCTCCGGTCCAACCATCTTCCGGAACCACCGACGTGAAATCAATGCGCTCCAGCAGTCGTTCGCTCATCTGAGTGCCCTCGCGAACCACGACACTTTCGTCTTCTACGGAGCGCAAACGTCCCAGCTTTTGGTCGCCAATAATCTCGATCAGCATCTGATTGCGTTCGCTGAGAAGGCGCTCTTTTTTGCTTTCTGCTTCGGCCTCTATCTCAGCGATGGCATTTTTCTCTTTGCGACGAGAAGTTTCGCTTCTCTCTTTTCGAGAAAAAACCTTGCGATCAATTACCACACCCTCCATACCAGGAGGAGCTTTAAGCGAGGCATCTCTAACATCTCCGGCCTTCTCACCAAAAATCGCTCGCAGTAGACGCTCTTCTGGAGAGAGTTCACTTTCGCCTTTAGGAGTGACCTTACCAACCAGAATATCGCCGGGACCAACTTCGGCTCCCACGCGTATGATGCCCTCATCATCCAAGTTCCGAACCGCTGTTTCACTCACATTGGGAATCTCGCGCGTTATTTCTTCCTGACCACGCTTGGTATCCCGCACCTGTAGCTCAAATTCTTCTATGTGAATTGAGGTGAACACATCACGCTTGAGCAAACGCTCGCTGATGATTATGGCATCCTCAAAGTTATAACCGTTCCAAGGCATAAAAGCGACGCGCACGTTCATGCCTAATGCAAGGTCTCCGCGCTCTGTAGCGGCCCCGTCTGCGAGTGGATCTCCATTGCCAACCTTGTCCCCCACTTTGACCAGCGGCCGCTGGTTAATACAGCAATCCTGATTAGAGCGGGAAAATTTTGTGAGCTTATACTCATCCGTATCGGCCATATCCAGCGGAGTAAGCGGCGTGCTGTGTTTCTTATCGCGCTGAACCACAATACGGTTTGCACTCACACTGACGACCTGCCCCGGATTCCGAGCGACGATTACCGCACCTGAATCACGAGCGACCTTACTTTCCATACCCGTTCCGACAAAAGGGGCCTGCGTAAAAAGCAGGGGCACCGCTTGACGCTGCATGTTCGATCCCATCAGCGCACGGTTTGCATCATCGTGTTCGAGGAACGGAATAAGTGCGGCTGCAGCACTGACCAACTGCTTGGGCGACACATCCATATACTCGAGTTCGTCGGGCGTGACCATTGGATAGTCATCGCGACGACGCGCTTTTACGAGTGGATTAACATAATTGCCCTTATCGTCAATAGGCGCATTTGCCTGGGCGATGGTATACTTATCCTCTTCGGCTGCAGTAAGGAACTCTATTTCGTTTGTTACGCGTCCATTAACAACCTTGCGGTAGGGCGTTTCCAAAAACCCGAACGCGTTGACGCGAGCATACGTGCTCAACGAAGAAATTAGACCAATATTCGGACCTTCGGGCGTCTCTATAGGACAGATACGACCATAGTGAGTGTAGTGCACATCGCGTACTTCAAAACCTGCGCGATCACGGCTCAGCCCACCTGGCCCTAACGCACTTAAACGACGCTTGTGCGTAAGCTCGTCAAGTGGGTTGGTCTGCTGCATAAACTGCGAAAGCTGACTAGACCCGAAAAACGCCTGAACTACCGTCGAAACGGTGCGTGCATTAACCAAGTCATGCGGAGTAACCTGGTCCTCATCGCGCAGACTCATTCGCTCTCGAATCGTGCGCGACATGCGTGTTAAACCAATGCTGAACTGGTTGGCAAGCAGTTCCCCCACCAAACGCACGCGGCGATTGCCGAGATGATCAATATCGTCAGTGTTACCCTGCCCGACACGCAATCCCATGAGGTAGCGAATAATCGAGAGAAAATCTTCCATGTACAAAATGGTGCTCTCGAAGGGAATTCCAACATCCAATCGCCGGTTAATACGATATCGCCCAACGTCGCCCAGATTGTAACGCTTAGGTTGGAAGAAGAGGCGCTCAAGCAGTCCGCGCGCTGTTTCAATATTGGGGGGATCTCCGGGGCGAAGCAGGTTGTAGACGCGCGTTAAGGCATCTTCTTCCCCTTCACTCGGATCCTTGTTAAGCGTGTTCTCCATAATGCCCGGATCGTTTCCTTCCGGAGCAACTAAAGCCGTGATCTTCTTAATCCCAGCCTCTTGGAGTGCAGTAACTTTTTCATCGGTAATTAGGTCGTGAGCCTCAAGTATGATTTCACCGGTGCTCTTGTCAACTATATCATTGCCCGCATTGTGACGGCCGGCCAACTCTTCATCAACAGAGACTTCGATATCGTCGCGGAAAAGGCTTAAAACTTCGCCTTCTTTCGAGAAGCCAAGCGCCTTGAGTAGAAGCGTTACGGGCAGCTTACGGCGTCGATCAATGTGGACATACATGATATCGTTTATGTCCATACTGAACTCAAGCCAAGGCCCCTTGGCAGGCAAAATGCGAGCTGAATAAAGCTCTTTACCGTTCGGGTGCACCGTCTCGTCGAAAAAGACACCAGGTGATCGATGCAGTTGACTTACCACAACGCGCTCAGCGCCATTGACAATGAAGGTGCCTTGATTTGTCATGAGCGGCAGTTCGCCCAAAAAGACGGACTGCTCAACAATGTCCTTAACGGGTTTGTCTGCACTCTCCTTATCCCGCGTGACCAATCGCAGCGTGGCGCGTAGAGGCGCTGCGAAAGTCATACCGCGCTCGCGGCACTCTTCCTCACTGTAGCGTGGGTTGCCAATGGAATAGTCGACGTACTCAAGCGAGAAAATCCCCTGGGCGTCCGTAACGGGGAAAATACTCTCAAAAACCAGATGCAACCCTCTGCGCTGGCGCCGCCTTGGCGCTACACCCAACTGCAGAAAATCCTGGTAGGAGTCGATCTGCACCGAGAGTAGATTCGGCATCTCCACAACTTCTTTGATCTTACCGAAAGAATGCCTCTCAATACTGCCGTCAGTCTTGGCCAAAGTCAAAACTCCTTATTGCTAGTTAAGGCAAAAGCTCATGGAGACACCTGCTTCCTCACCGAAAGGGAAGCTGGCGAACCATGAGCTTTAATTAATTACCGCAAAATGCAGAATATATACGGAGAAAATCAATGAAAGTGCCTATGAACAAACCCTCTACTTGATCTCGACCGTAGCGCCGGCTTCCTGCAGGCGATTCTGAAGGTCCTCAGCTTCATCCTTGCTGACGCCTTCTTTGACAGCCTTGGGCGCTTCATCAACCATGGCCTTAGCCTCTTTCAAGCCCAGGCTGGTAATTTCGCGTACGACCTTGATGACCTGAATCTTCTTATCGCCGGCACCTGAGAGGATCACGTCAAAAGAATCCTTCTCTTCAGCAGCAGCCTCACCACCACCGGCCGCGACAGCACCACCGGCCATCATAACGGGCGCGGCAGCGGATACGCCAAACTTGTCCTCCAACGCCTTGACCAAATCGGCCAGTTCCAAAACCGTCAAGCCGCCGATCGTCTCAATAATCTCAGCAACTTTTTCGCTGGTTGTCGTTTCTTCACTCATTTGTCCAGACCTCCTAAGGGATTTGCGGATAATTTCGAAAACTGTTTATGAATACAGGCTTACTCTGCATCGCCTGTCTTTTGTTTTTCTTCGATGGCTGCAACTACGCCAACCAAATTGCGCAACAGACCGTTCAGAACGCCCGCCAAACCATACATCGGGCTCTGAACGCTTCCCAAAACTTTACCCAAGAGCTCTTCGCGCGACGGCAATTTGGCCAAAGCTTTTATCTCATCGGGAGACAGGACTCGGCCGTCCATGAAACCCGTTTTTATAGAGAAGGTATCGTCCTCATCAGCGAAGTCTTGTAAGATCTTCGCCGGGGCAATTGGATCCTCGTTTGTAAAGGCTATAGCAGTTGGACCAATCAGATGTTCATCCATGCCAGAGATCCCGGCCTCTGCAGCAGCCCGTTTCGCCAACCTGTTTTTAACAACCTGATAGCCCACTTCAGCCTCGCGCAGTTTGTTCCGTAAGCCCGTAACCTTAGCCACATCCAGCCCTGTAAAATCAGCCAGATAAATGGCCTTGGCATTGGACATTGCTGCGGTTAATTCTTCAACCTTATCTATTTTTTCCGACGTAGGCATTGTAGTTCCTTATTTAACTCAAGCGCTGTCTGGCTTAGGCTGCCAGCTGCGAGCGATCAATTTTGATTCCTGGTCCCATGGCCGAAGACAGAACGCACTTGTTGACGAACTGCCCCTTAGCGGAGGCAGGCTTGGCACGCATAATCGCCTCGGTGAATGCTTTGACATTCTCGACGAGCGATTCCGCCTCAAATGAAAGCTTACCAACGGCAGCCTGCGCATTGTTGCCAGATTTGCTGTCAGCCCGATATTCTACGCGTCCAGCTTTAGCATCGCGAACAGCCTGCCCAACTTCGCGAGTAACAGTCCCCGTTTTGGGGTTAGGCATTAACCCACGAGGCCCTAAAACGCGACCTAACTTACCAACCTGACCCATCATGTCAGGCGAGGCTACGACCAAATCGAAGTCGAGCCATCCCCCTTCAATCTTAGCGACAAGATCTGCTCCACCAACGTAATCAGCACCGGCCTCTTCGGCTTCCTGCGCAATTTCTCCCTGTGCGATTACCAAAACGCGGATGTCTTTTCCCGTGCCATGCGGCAACATGACTGTACCACGCAAGATTTGATCAGCTTGACGACCATCAATCCCCAGATTGAGAGTAATCTCAACCGTTTGGTCAAACTTCAGCGCGGGAAAGCTCTTGAGCAAACCAACAGCTTCTTCAATAGTGTATGCCTTGTCGCGATCTACGTTTTCCAACGCCTGCGAATATTTTTTACTCCTGGCCATAACCGTAATCCTCTCGTTCTATCTTCGGCGCTATTCTACCAACAACCCCATACTACGCGCAGTTCCTGCAATCATGGACATGGCAGACTCAATCGATGAGGCATTCAAATCCGGCATTTTCAACTCGGCAATTTCTCTAACCTGGCTGGGTGAGACCTTCCCGACTTTGTTCATGTTGGGAACTCCAGACCCCTTACTGAGCTTGGCCGCTCTCAAGAGAAGGACTGCAGCAGGAGGCGTCTTCGTAATGAATGAGAAACTGCGATCTGCGTAAACGGTGATAACAACGGGAATGACTAAACCCGCCTGTTCTTGAGTCTGCGCGTTGAATGCCTTACAGAACTCCATAATATTCACGCCGTGCTGGCCAAGTGCAGGGCCTACAGGCGGGGTCGGATTGGCCTGACCTGCCGGCACCTGCAATTTAATCTGTGCAACTTCCTTTTTCGCCATGGGACGAAAACCCCTTCTCTAATCAGGTTGTTTCTTCAGCTGGTTCGACTTGCAGCACATCGAGTTCTACAGAAGTACCGCGGCCGAATATGCTTACGGTTACTTTGAGGCGCCGCTTTTCAGGCAATACCTCTTGGACGGTGCCAACGAAATCCTTAAAAGGCCCATCATTGACTTTGACCTGCTCACCCACCACAAACGGAATCTCTTCAATTTCCTGATCTTTCCGCTTGTCTATATGTCCGAGGATGTGATCAATTTCCTCCGGGCGAAGCGGCTGCGGCTTACGCGCGGGTCCGACAAAGTTGGTCACACCCGGAATATTGGTCACGAGATGCCATGCATCTTTGGACATTTCCATCTCGATAAGCACATAACTAGGCAGAAAACGCTTTTTGATTACCCTCTTTTTACCGCCGCGCAGCTCGACTACTTCTTCTGTAGGCACAACGATCTGTCCGATAGCTCCATCTGCCGCATCGGATTCAATGAGCGTATCTATGTACGTCTTTACTTTGTTCTCATGTCCTGAGTAGGTATGCAGAGCATACCAGCGCTTTGCCATCTGAACTTCCATCGCTCAGCTTTCCTCAACCCAAAGGGATTCAGAAAAGCGCGTACCAATTATTGAATTATGAACTATCCGAGAATAATTCCTCGGATAAACGATATGACTAAGTCGAAAAGACCTATGATAACTGCAAACGCGGCAGAGAATACCAAAACGACATATGTCGAATTGAGAAGTTCTTCACGCGTTGGCCAACTGACCTTCTCAAACTCAGCTCGGACATCTTTACTAAAGTTAGTTAACTTTGCCCACATCACCTATTTAACCGTTTCCCAAGCAGCGTAAAAATGGCAGGGCCGGCAGGACTTGAACCTGCAACCGCCGGTTTTGGAGACCGGAGCTCTACCAATTGAGCTACGACCCTACCCTTTTAACGGGTCTCCTTATGAACGTAGTGTTTGCGGCAGAACCGGCAGTACTTCTTGTACTCAACTCTACCCGGTTGGGTCCTGCGATTCTTGGTTGCAGTGTAGTTACGACGACTGCACCCTTCGCATTCCAATGTTATTTGCTCTCTCGGCATGATTACTCACAGTCTGTCAGTGTACTAAGGAAGACTTCTATTTTCTGGAGCCGATGACCAGGTTTGAACTGGTGACCTCATCCTTACCAAGGATGCGCTCTACCAACTGAGCTACATCGGCTAAAAATCGGCCGAAACTTAGTGGAGCGGGAGACGGGAGTCGAACCCGCGACATCAAGCTTGGAAGGCTTGCGCTCTGCCAACTGAGCTACTCCCGCGCACGCAG
>CALDFW010000107.1 GCA_937942165.1 uncultured bacterium
GGGCAGCAGATCGCTGCTCCCGCGTCAGCGGCTGTTGGATGAAGGTGAAGAAGCGCTGCGCGACGATGAGTTGCTTGCCGCTGCGCTGGGCACTGGATATCGGGGACGCCACGTTCTCGAAGTCGCCCATGAGATCTTAAAGCAGAGAGGCCGAGAAGAACTGGTACAATTGGACGTTGCTGGATGGATGCGCATTAAAGGAATTGGTCTGTCAAAGGCAGCTCAAATAGTTGCCTGTTTTGAACTTGCTCGCCGCGGATTGAATAAAGGGCTTGATCTGCGTCCAAGAATCGAGCGGCCCGAAGATGCGCTCCCACTTCTTTCGACAATCCGCGATCAGCGTCGAGAACACTTTTACTGTCTGTATCTCAACGCGCGCAACCAAGTGATACGCGGTGAAGTCATATCCATTGGCAGCCTGTCGTCTTCTATAGTCCATCCTCGCGAGGTTTTCTATCCTGCGATTACGCATGCCGCGGCCAGTGTGATTTTGTCACATAACCACCCCTCTGGGGACGTATCTCCTAGTCGTGATGATATAGAGCTGACGCGCCGTTTGATGCATGCGGGCAGCATAATGGGCATTGACGTATTGGATCATATCATCCTTGGTAAGGACTGTTTCCTCAGTATGAAAGAGCACGGACTCCTGTAGATTCCTTGCTCACGGGCTTCGAAGGAGTATATTACTGGAAAGCGGCCATTCCGCCGCTCGTGTGTGCATATCTATGAAAAATGACGACGACATAATTCCCGTATCTATTTTTGACGTTTATCCTTACCCCGATGCCCAGCAGGGAGCCGGTGCGCCGCAAAGCTTCCTCGTCCTGCTGAAAGGCAACGCCGATGAGCGCGTGGTGCCGATAACGATTGGGCAATTTGAAGGGCAGGCGTTGGCTATGGCCATGCGTAAAATTGCCATGCCACGTCCGCTGCCCCACGATCTACTGCGTCAAATCTTAGAGCGGATGGGAGCAACGGTAGAGCGGTTAATTATTCACAAATTAGAGGAAGACATATTTCACGCCAGCTTGGATATTGATGCACCCGGAGATGGATTTCCGTTGGACTGTAGGCCTAGCGACGGGATGATTCTCGCCACACAGCTCGGCATTCCCCTGTTCCTGAGTATGGGTGTGATCGAAAAAGCAGGTCGCGTTATCGAAGTGGCTGAGAGTGAGGGGGTTGGACAAGAGGATGCTGTGGGAGAAGGCGAAGTAGTCCTAGAAGCATCTCTCGAAGACGATTTGGAGAATACGGCAGGCGGCGAAATGAGCGATCTGGACAAACTAAAGGCGCATCTGGAATGGCTTATTGCGCAAGAGGCGTACGAAGAGGCCGCCGAAGTAAGGGATCAAATTAGCAAGATGGAGTAGTCAACTTGCTACGCATCTGCGGTATGATAGAGAGGGCGGCTCCGAAGACCACGCGATTATAGGAGCTGCCCTCTCTGTGCATACTGCTCAAGTGCTGTGGAATAGATGCCAGCTTCTGCCGGGGCGCTCTGTGCGGAAGGTTTCCACGTTGCCCCGTTCTTGCAACATGACGTAGCAGGTGCAGCCATCTTCTCCGCCAAAGGCAATATTGCTGGGATCTCGCCCGTGTAATGCGATTTCTAGTAACACCTCTCCCTCCGGAGATAGCTTGGCGACAGTGCCTTTTCCGTGGCGCGTTATGTAAATATTGCCGTCGATGTCGCAGCGCATCCCGTCCATGTTGAAGTCGGGAAACTGAATGAGCAGGCGTTTGTTCGCAACGGTGCCATCGGGCAATAGATCGTAGGCCCACACCGAACGCTGTACGCTTTCGTTTACGTAAAGCGTTTTTTCATCTGGGCTCACCTCGATGCCGTTGGTCGTCCCCATATCCGGATCCAATACGTGTGCCTGGCCGTCTCCATCGATGCGCCATATTTGTCCGGTACTCTCAGCCCAGTTGGGATCCGATGCATATACCGTATCGTCTGCGGCGATGGCAATATCATTGGGCTGATTCATGGTTTGTTCATGCGCATAGACGGAGATAGCGCGCGATTGCATATCGATGCGCAGTATATTATGGCCGGTGTAGTCGGCTACCAGCATATCACCGGAACTGTGAAAGCGGATCCCATTTCCGATGCTTCCCTCCGGCAACTCGACAAAGATACTGCATTCACCATCGGGAGTGACGCGTCCAATCGTTCCCTGATGGTCGTAGTTGACAGCATAAAGCATGCCGTCTGCATCACAAGCAGGGCCTTCAATGCCCGCGGTGAAACCACCGGGAGGGGTTAGTTCGCTGCTGACGTAAAGGGTCGACATATCATTCTCCTCGGCCTATGGGTGTATTCTTGTTGCTGTCTCTCACGGTTCCTAATATACTCTCTGCGGACAGTATGCACCCTATTCAATGGAGGAGCCTCCTTATGTTCCGATACGCTATTACACTCGCTCTGGCAGCCACCTGTATGTCTTCATCTGCGCTCTATGCACATTGTGAAGTTCCCTGCGGCATCTACGGCGATGACGCGCGCTTTTCGGCTATAGCTGAAGACGCACAGACGATAGAGAAGGCAATGGGCATGATCGCCGATCTGGCGGGTAAAGAAGATGCGCAGAGCGCAAATCAGCTGGCGCGTTGGGTGGTAACCAAGGAAGAACACGCCAACAAGATTCAGCACGTCGTGACGCAGTATTTTATGACGCAGCGACTGAAGGCGCCTGGCGATGATGACGCCGCTGCTTTTGCTGCATATACGGAAAAGCTCGTGCTCTTACACAAAATGCTGCGCACGGCTATGCTCTGCAAGCAGTCGGTCGATACGACGCATCCCCAAGCCCTGCACGACTTACTGCACGAATTTCAGGCGGCGTATTCCAAATAAAAGCACGCCGTTTGCGTTTATAAGGTCGGCGTACTCCCGCTCTGCCTGAGGCAGGGCGGGATTTTTATTTTATAAAGAGCACCTTACCGGCATGATGGAAGGGTCCCTGCTCTACAACGTAGAGGTATACGCCGGACGAGACGCGCTGCCCGTCTGAATTGCGCCCATTCCACTGCAGTGTAACGCTATTGCCATTAGTTGCTCTATCCAATTGGTGCACAAGATGGCCGCGTAGATCATAAATGCGAAGCGATATGGGAGTGGAGCTAGCTGAAAAAACGGTGAAGTGCACAGCTGTGTTAAATGGATTTGGATGGGCTCGGACCGCCCAGGGCTCTCGCGTCGCCTTGGCGGCACTCTCGTCGCTTATAATCCACCGTTTGCTGTGGCGCTGAGCACCTCTTTTCATATCAACCCGAAGCGTGTCTAGTGCTTGCAGACAGCAGGTATAGCGAACCTGTTTGCTGCGTTTAGGGATGCGACGACCGTTGAGAAACCAGGTGAAATTAAGTGGCTTTTCGTCTGAAATAGCGAGAGAGAAAGGGCGGCGCTCTCCCCGTCGCATTTGCATGACTTCTGCGTCTGGAACAAAGGACAGGGCCGCGTGTAATGGGGAATGTACTGTAACAGATTGGGTTGGGGTCGTATGCGATCCGATCTGGGCCGTTACTAGGCTATATCCCGGCTTGAGTGCTTGAAGCGTCCCGTCTGACGGGTTGATGGAAAGAACGCTGCTGTCCGAAGTGGTCCACTGAGCGCCTTCTGTTATGCGAACCTGTCTTCCCGTAGACCACTGTGCAAAAAGCGTGGGGCTGCGTCGTTCTCCCTGGATCATAGACAAATGGGCGGACGCTAGGCGTAGCTGGGCGATCGTGGGCCGCGCGTGGCCGGGTGAAAAGGAAGTTTGGACTCCGGGCGTTGTGTGCAACGAGAAGCGTTCACCGTCCCAGTGCAAAGACTGACGGGGGCGCGTCGAGAGCGAATAGCCGGCGTGGGCTAGCGTATCCAAGCTATCGGGACTGAGTAGGTAGACTCGATCACGCAGGTTGTCCAAGCCGTTGCCAATGCGTCCATTGGAGCTAAAAAAATTCCGGTTTGATCCGCGATAAGACCCAAATACGGCCACGTGTTGTCCCGGATCTAAGCGACTTCGAGGCGGAAATGTAAAGCTCGCAGAGTGCTCGTCTCCCAGGTGCATACCGTCCAAGTCGATGGGGTCGTTTCCTGCGTTGAACAGTTCGACAAATTCGTCTCCATGGCCGTGTCGCACGCCGTCGCCGTTGGCATCTCCTGACAGGCCTAGTGGAGGATCTGCCAATATTTCACTGATGCGAACGCGCGGTCTCGGCAACACCTGGAGGGAAAATACCTGGTGGGCTATTCCGCCCTGTCCGTCAATCACTTCTAACGCAACTGGATAGGTTCCCGGTTGGGCAGGAGCGCGACCGTTCAGCAAGCCGCTGGCATAGTGTAGACGCCATCCCTCAGGCGCTTCGGCTAGCACGTAAACCAACGTAGCCCCTTCTAGATCACTCGCCTGCACTTGGTACGCGTAGCGTCCGCTGGCGTAGACGCGTTCGCGCGGCGTGGAAAAGATATGTGGCGCCCTATTGGGAGGAGTTTCTGTGCGTGCTGGTATTTCGTCAGGTGGCTCGGGTGCTTCTCCTGTGCCCTGTATGCTATTTTCTGCATCCATTGGAGGTATGCTATGGCTCGTTGTGTCGAGGGAGTCAACGCGTGGCGGAGAGGACGGGGTAAGCGATGTGCGTCCGCCGGGCTGAGTGCCGGGTGAAAAAGGTGCTGTCGATTGGGCGGTATGCGGAGCCGTAGATCCGCTCTCAGAGCGCGTGAGCGACTGGTCTTTAGGCCAGGGGGTGCCAGCTAGTCGATCAACGGTGTCTCGCTCCGCGTTGATCAGAAGGACTACGTCGCTTCTGTTGCTCAGTCCGTTGCCTATGCGGCCGTCGTCGACAAACGTCTTTCCGTCTTGATGGGGAGGCGTTCCACCGCCAAAAAGCACAATATAGGACGCGGGCGGTAATACGGTATTAGGAGGGAAAACAAAGGCCCTGTCCCAAGGGGTGTCATCGTCGCAGATTCTCCATCCCGCAAGCGAAATTGCACGCTCGTCGGCGTTGAACAATTCGACAAACTCGTCTTGGTAACTATCCCGCTTGCCGTCGCCGTTGGCATCTCCGCCAAGGCCGGGAGGGGGATCGGCAAGCACCTCGCTTATGTATACTTCACTCGCCTGCGTGGGGAGGGCCAGCAGACTGAGAGACTGGAGCGCGAGCAGAGGCCCGCAAACATTGAGTAAGCGCATGTCTCGAGCTAACGCAAATGGCATTCCAGACGATGCAGAAACGGCTTACTCCCCGTCTGCCAACGACTTGTGTATTTTTCGTATTTGCAATGCTCTTATCGGATGCGTATCACTTGAACCGCGGAGCCGTAACGTGTGCTACACGCCACAGCTTCGTTGCACTTGAGACCTGGGCGAGTATATTCGCGCCATTACACCTCTCTCACTACAAGGCCTTCCATGCCTCTATATGCCCTACTGCTTTGCGCCGCCCTATGGTCCTCTCCTGCGCGTGGGCAGATTGTGTTTTCCGAGTCTGCTCAGGACGCTGGTGTAGACGATGGCGGAACGGCGAATGGCGCTGCGTTTGGCGACGTGAACGGAGACGGCTGGCCCGATCTCTTTGTCGCCCGTCTCGAACTGGATGCAGGCTCCCTGCTGTATGTCAATAGAGGCGATGGAACCTTTGTCGACGATCGCGCCGCCGTCTCATCGATTGGGCGCGCGATGGGTGGAGTGTTTGTCGATTACGATGGCGACGGCGACGGCGATCTCTATGCCGTTCGCTTTGACGAATCCAATGCGCTTCTGCGCAATGAAGAGGGACGGCTTTTCCCACTTCCAGAAGAGGACTTGGCGGCTGGTTATCCCGGCGCCACCTCGGCGGCTTTCGCCGATTTTGATGGCAACGGGTCGATCGACCTATTTTCTACGCACCGCTACGGCAGTGGCAATCAGTACTTCACCGATCTGACGGCGAGACCCCCGACAGATATTAGCGTTGATCAGAGCGCCGTGCGCGCTGGACAGGGAACTTTTGCGGCCGCGCCATTTGATATGGATGGCGATGGGGATCAAGACGTGTACGTCGCCAATTTCGGCTATGCAGACCTGCTACACGTCAACGACGGGCGCGGTGCGTTCAACCAAACCGCCGATCGAGTTGGGCTGCGCGAGGTGGGATTTAGCGTTGCCGGTTTGCCCGCCGATTATGACGGGGATGGTGATTTTGACCTATATGTAATACGGGCTAACGAGCAGGAGAACGCGCTGTGGGAAAACGAGGGCAGCGGCCGTTTTGGCGCGCATCGGGTTGGCGCTGAAGGCAGTGGGAGCAGTGCGGGTGGCGTCGCCGCAGATTTTGACTTGGATGGAGACATCGATCTGCTCGTATCGAACTTGGGCGGTGTCGACGTATACGCCAACCGCGGCGATGGTCACTTTGATGTTGTTTCATCGACGGCCGTACCGATCTCAATGCAGACGGAATCGTTGACGGCCGGCGCAGCGGCGGCCGATGTCGATCGAGACGGAGACATCGATGTCTTTCTCAGCGGCATTCGCGGAACGGATGCCCTGCTGCTCAACGAGACATCAACCGGACACTGGCTGTCCCTAGAAATGCCACCGGGTAGCGCGGGGGCACGCGTCGAGGTATTAAGCGATGGCGTGCGTCAAGTGCGTCAATTTGACGTGCACACTCAACTCGGTAGCGGTACGCAGGACGAACTGCACGTCGGCCTACCGAGCGACAGTCCGGTCGACGTGCGCGTCTACTGGCCCTCTGGCAACGAGCAACTCTTGGAAGATATCGCAACCGATCGCACGCTGCCGGTTCCCCCTCAGCTCGCCGAACGCGATTTGGCCATAGTGGCAATCAACGAACCCAGATCGATTCCGTTTGATAGGCGGATGACGCCCAGCGTAGAGGTTGCCAATGTCGGCAGGCAGTTGGTCGATGGCCAGATGCTCCAGCTACGAATTTTATTACAAGATATGGTGGTGTACGAAGAGCGAGTCGCGCTGCCATCGGTCGGGGTCGGTGAGCGCGTCGAGTTTTTCTTGCCCGAGTTCACTCTCCAACGAGGCGGTCCCTACGAGTTCGTATTTATACTAGAGAATGGTGACGATCTGGTAGCCAATAATCGCTGGGCTCGACGTGTACACTGGTATCCGTTCGTAGACATAGCGGCCGAGCTGGGCATAGATGACGCGGGCGCGGGATGGGCGGCGGCCATGGCAGACAGTGACGGAGATGGAGACGTAGATTTATACATTTCCAACGGCGGTTCGTACGGAGCGGGAGACAACGTATTCTACCGAAATGACGGAGAGCGATTTAATGATGTTACACAGGCTAACGGGACAGCCGATTCCGGGAACGGCACGGGCGTTGTTTTCGCCGATTTCA
>CALDFW010000108.1 GCA_937942165.1 uncultured bacterium
CGGAACGCCGAATACATTGGCCGATACATGGAAAAGGCCGCTGCAGCAGGCGCTCATTTGCTGCACACTTCTGAGGCCTGTCTATCGGGCTACGCGGGTGCAGATTTTACGTCGTTTACCGACTTTGACTGGGAGCGGCTGCGCTGGAATACCGCCTGTCTGCGCGATTTGGCGGCAGCCCTGAATCTGTGGCTCGTATTGGGCTCGGCCCACTTTCTCAGCGCCCGAAGCAAGCCCACGAATTGCCTCTATCTCATCGATCCCCAAGGCGCTATCGTCAATCGCTATGACAAGAGCATGTGCACGGGTGGGGATCAGCAGCACTACTCAGCTGGCAACCGTCTAGTTGTTGAGAAAATCAGGGGCGTCCAAGTGGGATTGGCTATTTGTTACGACGTTTGCTACCCGCAGATGTATGCAGCCTATCGCGAAAAGGGCGTAGAACTGATGTTGCACTCCTTTTACAATGCGCGCAGTGCGGGCCCGAACTGTTTGGACGTGCTTAATACTCGTCAGGTGCCCACGCGCTGTGCCGATAATGCGATGTGGGCGGTGGCCAACAATTCATCACATCCGTATTCCAACTGGGCTTCTTTTGTGGCCCGTCCCGACGCAACGATTGCTCAGCAGCTGCCAAAGAATCGTCCCAGTATGCTCGTTCACGACTTCCCGGATGGCTTATCCGAGGGGGGCTGGATGCACAATCACCAACCGATGAGGTTGGCTCCAGACCAAAAACTGTGGCTAGGTAAGCCCAGCACTCATTCGCGGCAGAAGGACGGCCGCAGCGAACCGTGAAGGTCGCGTCCTGTGTAGATCCTATTCTGGTGCGCTGAGACCACTGTACTCTGGGAGAAGACGCATGGTTTCCGAAAGAGGTCGCCAATACGTTAACCAACTGCACGAAACACCGGCCTTCGGCACGGCGGGTCACTTTGAACTCGAAGAACTGCGTGCCATCATGGGCGTGCGTCGTCTCCCTGTGGATAGGGAGGCCAAGTGCATTCCGTGGCATCTGGATGATTTGGATGGCGAATGGGTGCTCGCACCAGGTGCCGATCCCGACGTTCGACTGCTCTACCTGCACGGCGGTGGCTTTGTTGCAGGCTGCAGCGATTACTACTTGGCGCTCGGAGGTCGTATCTCGGCGGCAGCGGGCTGCGCCGTGCTGTTGATTAACTACCGCTTGGCTCCGGAACACCCCTTCCCCGCCGCCATAGAAGACGCAGTGCGCGTACACGAGTGGCTGACGCACCATGGGCCCGAAGGGCCTGCGGCTGCACAATCGACTTTTATCGCAGGTGATTCAGCCGGCGGTGGACTGACGCTGGCTTCTCTATTAATGCTGCGCGACCGGCAGCGCGCGCTGCCTGCTGCAGGTATTGCGCTATCGGCTTTCACCGATATGACGCTCACGGGAGAGAGTCTGCAAACTGAAGAGGCGCATGACCCGATTATGAGTCCGCGTTGCTTGCCGCAGTTTGTGCACGCATACCTCGGTGATACCGACCCCCGCCATCCTTATGCCTCGCCGATTTTCGCCGACTATGCCGGTCTGCCTCCGCTGTTAATTCAGGTGGGAGAGCATGAGATCATCCGCGACGATAGCTGTGCAGCCGCCGCTCAAGCCCGCGCGTCTGGTGTCGACGTTACGCTCGAAGTCTGGCCGGGGATGTTTCACGTTTTTCCCTCACACGAACCCCTCCTGCCCGAAGGCCAGCAGGCCATAGCGCAGATTGCGTCGTTTATGCGTGCGCACCTGTAGCTGCAGTTCTGATATGGTTGGGATTTTTCTGTAGGGGTTTGGGGGATGGGGCGTCGAGCTACAACGATGTGTGCCAGGGTAATCCATCGAAGGAAGCGTGGCTAGCCCGATGGATCAAAGCCGCTCTATGACATCAATTATTTGCCTGTGGACACGATCGTCATAGGATGATGGATGGAGTTTTTTTTCATTTGATTTAGAATCAAAGTAGCGACCTGTGACACCTTCTAGCGTCGGATCTGTTGCTGCGAAAACGGTTGATCTGGATGCTTCTAATGCGCTCTTTCCCCCGTCTTCTCTAAAAAATATTCTGAAGAATGGCATCATGATTTTCATGGGGCCGGGCAACCCTTTGACGGATAACGACTGTGTCATTGACGTTGATGCTCTGCCGGGAAAGACAATGTTCACACAAACTCCATCGGATTCTAGTCTCCTTGATAGAGCGATTGACATGGCTTCCAGAATACTCTTTGAATGGGTATATGTAATCAATCCCTTGAACGCTTTTTCTGCTTGAAGATTGGTGACATCGACAGCGGTCGGTTTATCTCCTCCGCTGATATTTAACACCCTGGGCGAAGAGGAGGATTTCAAGGCGGGCATCAGTGCGTGTGTTAGTTTCCAAGGCGCCAAGACATTAACGGCGAAATGCATCTCAATGCCATCTTCGTTCCGCCTAAATGCGTTGCCGAGATAGCCCGCATTGTTGATGAAAACATCAATTTGAGAAACGCGTTGGTTGATGTCGTTTGCCAATTGTTGAATACCAGCTAACGTGGATACATCGCCCACTAGGTGTGCTACCTTGGAGTTTCCCGTTTCTTTCACAATGCGCACAGCCGCTTCTTGGGCGCGTTCGGATTTTCTACCAATAAGTATGACCTCGGCACCTAATCCAGCAATTCCAAGGGCACTGTAGAAACCAATGCCTCCCGTCGCACCGGTAATAACCACGGTTTTTCCGTTCATAGCGTCGCTCATTTTTGCTCTCTGGATTATCAGATCTTGACTGAAACGGGGGGCAATGCGTATAGATGGTTCTCCGACTCTCTTATACTATAGTCGGAAGCGCTGGCGTAGCGTGGGGGGCCATTCCTCGTCCCACAGACCCACCAGCCGCTCGAGCGTCGCGTCGTCCATTGCCACGTGTCGCCGCTCTGGATCCATAACCTCGCGCAGCTTGGCACTTCGCTCGCGCACGCCGTCGATTCGGCCGCTTTGATCGTTAAAGCGCATTCCCCCAATGCTCACTCCATCGGCGACCCATGAGATGTGGAATCCCTTGCGCGGTTCGGCATCGTCTGAATGCCAGCCGGCGTGGAGCAGAGACTGCGAGAAGACCTGGGCGTAGCCGCGGGGAGCGGCCATTGCGGTGGGCTCCAATCCTGCAAACAGGCGGGCGTCGGGCTCGCCTTCGGCCTCCCAACGCGGCCCGTGCTGCAGCGGTAGGGAGGCGTGCGGGTCCGCTTTCCAACGCTCTTGCATCTCCTGCCAGTGCGCCCCCAACGGCTTGTGGCTGCCCTTGAGCACGCGCATTGCGGCGCGTTCGGCGGGCACGTCGTTTAGCCAGAACCAAATAGCTAAGTGCTCCCGCCGCGGCGTTGCCTCGAAATCCTCGGTTGTGACCTGAACGTCTATGTGCATGGAATTGGCCCACTCCGACTGCACGCCGTGTTTCTCCGGCCAGTCATTGCGCTGGGCCTTGTCGTTGGCGTCGGCCCGTTCCAAACCCGTTCCGGCCCGCCCTGTTTCGAGGATAAAAACGCGGTCACCGCGCAGCACCTGCTTGGCGATCTGCTCAAACACCGGCGCAGAAATCAGCTCCACGTAATCTCGATCCTCGAAAATACTCTGCGCTGTGGCGTCGTCTGCCCTGTCAAAGCGATCCCAGGCGGCTTCCGCCCTGTCTAACAGATCGGGATCAAGGTGCAGATCGACTAGCACGGCACCGTCGTTTTCGAACGCCTGCATCTGCGCTCCGTCAAGGGGCGCGCTCTGTTGGCTGATGCTCTGGGATCCATTCTGCATGATGTGTGGTCTCTCTCGCCCTTCAATCGCGCTGTTCGTTTTTTATCTCACCCCAAGACCGCGTCTGAACAGACGTGTCTAGTTGAAGCTCTTCTACGAGCTGCGCCATATCGCGGAGCGTTGTCTCCCCCTCACTGCTGCGGGCACGATGGGCGCGGATTCGATCGGCCAGCGCTTGGGCGTCCCAACCGGCTCGAGCAATGGCCTCGAGCAATCGTTGGTTCCACTGGTCTGGGTCTTCGGCCATGGCACGCTCAAGGACGCCGCGGCGGAATTCGGCCAGGCGTTCTCCGCCCTTACCTCCTGCGTCGCGTCCCATTTTGCTGCGCGCTTCTTCGAGCTTCTGCTTTGCTTCTTCCTCTGTGATCTCACCGGCTTCGACGGCCGCGCGCAGTTTTTCGGCTAGCTGCTCTAGGCGCTCGCCACTCTTGTCGTTCGCGCCGCGTTCCATCTTGCTGCGCGCCTCTTCGAGCTTCTGCTTTGCTTCTTCCTCTGTGATCTCACCGGCCTCGACGGCTGTGCGCAGCCGCTCGCTCAGCTGCATATACCGCTGTCTTTGACGAATACCCTCGGCGATTTCTTCTAGTGTGCTCTTGGGTTTGAGCTCGAGTATGGCTGCTTTGAGTCGGTCCGACCACTCGCTGGGATCCTGTGCCATGGCGGCGGCCCAGATGCGTTTCTCACGTTCGTTTTCCGCATTCTTTTGCCTCTTATCTCGCGCCCACTGTGCAAACTGCTCAATGGTCGCGCCGGGACGCAGTTCCAGTATGAGTGCCTGCAGTGGCTCGGGCCACTGGTCGGGATCCATACTCAGGGCCGCTTTCCATATGACGTCGCCGCGCGCTTGTCGCAGTTTCTCCTCGCCCTCTTCCGGTGTCAGACGGCCCTGTGCAACGGCTGCTTCAATCCGCTCTGAGACGGCTACGAGTGCCGCATCAATGCGCTCCATGATCGATTCCACATCGCTTCCCGCCATGCGGTCGCGCGTTTGGGCTACGCTCGCAGAAGGCAGCGTTGCCACGCAAAGACAGCAAAGCACCAGGATGGATAGGGCGCGGGGCCACGCGCTCATGCGCTGCTTAAGGTTGGACTCTATGGCAGTCGAAATATTCATGGTGTGATGCTCTTTCTTTTGATGTGTAGCCAACCCGGCGGCTAGCACGGGCAATGCGTAAATATACGCTTATTGCGGGTGAACAAAAAACCCAAATGAATCGACTGCGGCAGAGGCAAACAGACCGATGCCGTTTTCGACGTGAAACAGTGGACGTTGAAATCCCTGTCCTGCTTCGCCGGCGCCTCGGTCTGCGTTCACGTTGTCCGTACGCACTAGGTCAAACCAATTTTGGTCTACGGCGAAGAGCTTAACCTTGTGG
>CALDFW010000109.1 GCA_937942165.1 uncultured bacterium
ACGAAGGGCAGTTGGGCTCCTACAGATGCCTCAAGCGACGCCGAATTGAGCAGCACCTCGTCGAGCCTGTCCGCTTCCAGATGAGACTGCTTAGCGGCAAACGATTGGAGCACTTTATCAATTTTGTCTTTGAGCTGAGCCGGATTAAAAGGCTTCGATATGTAGTTGTTGGCCCCCGCCTTCATTGCGGCGATGACGTCGTCTCTTTCCGTGCGCGAAGTCGCCATAATCACTGGAAGGTTGGCCGTAGTCTCGTGCGAGCGCACGTTCTCCAACAGCTCTAACCCCGACATGTTCGGCATGTTCCAATCGGATATAAGCAGATCAAAACCGCCCTCGCGCAGTTGCTTCCACGCATCAGCACCGTCTTCGGCCTCATGCACGTCCACGAATCCCAAGCTATGCAACATAGTGCGCAGCACTTTGCGCATTGACGTGGAGTCCTCAACAACCATCATTTTCATAAACACCTATTACATTAATTACACGTTTAGGTCTACGGCAGGAAAGACTGGTATGATTGCACAGCGTATATTTTCCTCGGCGGGGTTAAAATAAAAGGCTTTTGTATAAGTCGTGCACGACGATTTGTTTACCATTGTCTGATGGATCACCAGCGCCGTTCTTAATCGTATGGCTTCTATAGATCTGCGTCAACTTTCGTGGGTGCGTAACCAGTGGAAGCGCTTTCGCCGCGTTCTGTGTGTATGCACCGGGTTGGCGTGGTGTATTTGCTGTACGGGCATCGCCCTCTCCGACCCGGAGGACCTTCTCATTATACTGAGCTTAGCCTTTATGCTCATCGCGGTTACCGGACTCTCCGCACACCTGCTCTGGACGATCCGCCGCGAGCTACAATCGCTTGATAAGCAAGTGGTTAAGCTACGCACAGAAGAGCATAGATAGCCCATCTGGAGGGGATGTACTTCGCTCTACAATTCTTGCTGAATGCGTTCACAACGCATATTTTAAGCCGTTTGCTAACGACCGTGAAAACGACCTAATGCGCGGCGGCCACCTTTAACGTCTCATCTATATGGACCCCACCCATTCTCTTGATGCTCTGACGCAACAGACCGCGCAGACACCCAGCTTTAAGGCCGTCGTCGAACGCTTGCACTCCGGAGAGAAAGATGTCCTTCTCGGAGGACTGCCCCATTCGCTCGCCGCGTTTCTCCTTGTTCACTTGCAGCAAACATTGGGCCGCACCGTATTAGTTATCGCCGCCGATGAGGACCGAGCCGAGCAGTGGCGCGACGACCTCCAGACCATCGCCGGCAGTCAGGTTGTGCGCTATTTCCCCGCCTGGGACGCCGACCTGTATGACAGGCGCAGTCCCGATATTGAAATTACGGGCTTGCGCGTCGAGGCGGCGATGCGCTTAGAGCAGCAACAGCCCTCCATTATCGTAGCACCGGCCAAGGCACTACTCACCCCACTCATTCCACCTGACGCCATGGAATTGGCCTCGCTCCACTTGAAAAAGGGAGACGAACAGCCACCAGACGACGTAGCCTCTCATCTTATCGACTGCGGTTTCGAACGCGTTGCTACTGTCGATGGGCTCGGTCAATTCAGCATGCGCGGCGGCATTCTAGATATTTATCCCTTCGGCAGCGAACACCCTTTTCGCATTGAGTTTTTTGGGGATGAGATCGAGTCGATTCGCCAGTTTGACGTGAGCACGCAGCGTTCGCGCGAGCACTGTGATCAGGCGCATATTCCCCCGGCGCGGGAGGTGGTCCTATGCTCGCCGTTCTACGAAGATTACGTGCAGAGAATTGCCGCAGCTAAAGAGTATGAAAGCGCACTAGAGACGCTGCGCGATCAGTTTGAGCTGGGCGGCTCCTTGGAGGGCGTCGAAAGCTATATGGGCCTGCTGTACGAGCGCGACAATGGCCTTTTTGAGTATCTCGACAATCCGCTCGTCTTCTGCGAAGAAGAAGACGAGCTATACGCCGAAGTCGAGAAGGCTATTACGCGCCCGCAGAAAGAGTATGAACGGCACGGAGCACGCGACGCCCTTGTGCCAACGACCGCTTTAATGCGCGACGGTCAGTGGCTAAAAGAACGCCTAGCCGACTGCGCGCGCCTGCAGCCTGCACCGGTGGGCCGCGCGGACGAGGCCGTCCAGTTCAACGCGCGCGAGGCGCGTTCTTACGAGGGTGAAGTCGGCCTCATACAAAAAGAAGTGGAGCGCTTCAGCGACGATGAATACGCTATCCACATTCGCAGCGAGACGCAGGGTCAGAACAGTCGACTGCGCGAAATATTTGCCGACTGGCCAGAAATTCACTTCGGCCTCGGCACGCTGCACAAGGGATTTTCCTTTCCGGAAGCGCGCCTGGTGCTGCTCAACGATCACGAGCTGTTTAGCCGGCAGAAGCGGCGCTATCGCTACAGGCGATTCCGCTCTGCAGCCCCACTGGCCAATCACTCTGCGCTGCAGCGGGGCGACTTTGTCGTGCACGTCGACCATGGTATAGGCCGCTATGCCGGAATCAAACGCCTCTCCATAGGAGGACGCGAGCACGACTGTCTAACCGTCAGCTATCAAGACGAAGACCGACTGTTTGTTCCCGTTGAACAGCTAGATCGACTGCGCAAGTACTCCAGCGCGGAAGGCGACGTGCCCATCCTCAGCCGACTGGGCGGAACCGCGTGGGAAAAACTCAAAGAGCGGACGCGCGAGGAAATTTTTAAAATGGCCAGCGAGCTGGTGCAGCTCTACGCCGAACGCAAGGCACTCCCCGGCTTCCGCTTCAGCGCGGATGGGCCTATTCAGCAGCAGTTGGAGGCGACGTTCCCCTTTCAGGAAACGCCCGACCAGCTGCGCACCATGGAAGAAGTTCGAGCCGATATGGAGTCTCCTCATCCCATGGACCGCCTGGTCTGCGGAGACGTCGGATATGGTAAGACCGAAGTAGCCGTGCGCGCAGCTTTTAAGGCGGTCTGCGACCAGAAACAGGTCGCCGTCCTCGTGCCCACGACGATTCTAGCCGAACAGCATTACCAGACGTTCTCCGAACGCATGTCCCACACGCCCGTTCGCGTCGAGGCACTGTCGCGCTTTCGCACGGCTAAGGAGCAAAAGCAGGTAGTCGATGACGTAAAAAAGGGCAAAATCGACATTCTGATCGGCACGCATCGACTCCTCTCTAAGGATGTCGTTTTTCGCGACCTCGGCCTACTCGTCGTAGACGAGGAGCAGCGCTTTGGGGTTCGCCACAAAGAAAAGCTCAAACAGCTCAAACGCCTTGTCGACGTGCTGACGCTCACGGCGACGCCCATTCCGCGCACGCTGCACATGTCACTTATGGGCTCGCGCGACATGTCGATTATCAATACGCCGCCGCAGGATCGCCTGCCCATTCACACGGAGATCATCGCTTTTGACGAAGGGCGTATATCGGAGGCGATTCATCGCGAGGTCGAACGCGGTGGACAGGTGTACTTTGTGCACAACCGCATCCAGCCACTCTATCGACTAGCTGAGTATCTTCAGACTCTGCTACCGCAGGTGCGCTTCGCCGTTGCGCACGGTCAGATGGCCGGCAGAGAGCTGGAAAAAATCATGATGGACTTTTTAGAGAAGAAGTATGACTGCCTCATCTCTACCATGATCATTGAATCCGGTATTGATATCCCATCGGTTAACACCATCCTCGTCAATCGCGCCGATACCCTGGGACTAGGACAGCTGTATCAGATTCGCGGACGCGTGGGACGTTCCAGCGAGCGCGCCTACGCATATCTACTCGTGCCCAAAGGGAAAAAGCTGACAAAAAAGAGCCGCATGCGCCTGCGAGCTATAGAAGAATTTTCAGACCTCGGATCGGGTTTCAATATCTCCATGCGCGATATGGAGATTCGCGGCGCGGGCAACCTGGTCGGGGCACAGCAACACGGCTTTATCGCGGCTGTAGGATTTGACCTATACTGTCGTCTGCTCGACGAGGCCATGCGAGAGCTCAAAGGCGAGAGCGCGCCCGACAACCCAGAACCCGATGTCAAAATCGCCGTCAGTGCGTACATTCCCGATGAGTACGTGCCCAATGCAGACCAGAAGATGGAGTTCTACCAGCGACTGGCTGACGCTCCGCGCGTCGTCGAGCTCCTGGCCATTCGCGAGGAGATGGAAGATCGCTTTGGACGCCTACCCGATCCAACCAAGTCGCTGATGTATATTATGGAAGTAAAAATCATGGCCCGTCAGATGGGACTAGAAGCGGTCCACTTAGAGAAGAACCGCTTCGTTATGGCGTTTCCCCAGGAGCGCGAAGTAATGCCGAACGACATCCAGAAGCTAGTAGAAAAATGTTCTTCGCCACTCGATTTTGACCTGGGCGAACGGCTACAAATTATACTACAGGTACAAGGGCGAGACGAAATAGAGCGCCTGGAGCGCGCGCGCGATGCCCTGGAAGAAATGGTCTGATATGCGCTTTGGCCTTGTCCTGTGCTTCACGCTGACCGCCTGCGGTGCATCGGGACCGCAAGAAGAGGTCGTCGCTCATGTGGGCGACGCACATCTCGAGGCCAGCGCACTGGAAGCCCTGCTGCCCTACGGAGCCAGCGAAGAGGATCGACAGCGCGCAATCACAGATTGGATCGGGCGCGAACTACTCTACCGAGAAGCCATTGATCGCGGCTTACACGAAAGCCTGAGGCTGCAGCAGCAGTTGGAACGCACGCGACGCAACCTACTCGTAGCCGCGCTCTTGGACGACGAGTTGGGGAATGGAGAAGTAGACGTTACGGAGACGGAGATACAGCGCTACTACGACGGAAACGCCGAGCTTTTTAGGCGCGAGGCGCCGGAAGTCCAGGCGCGACACATACTGCTCTCGAGCCAGAGACAGGCCAACGCGCGACGGAATGACCTCCGTCGCGGTGCCGACTTTGGCGACGTTGCACGCAGCCACTCCGAGGACGTCGACACGCGAGACAGCGGCGGCGAACTGGGCGTGTTTTCCCGCGCTGACGATGCTGCGCTGTGGAGCGCGTGCCAAGACCTCGAGCTCAACACAGCCTCTCAACCCATACGAACCGAGTATGGATATCACTTGATCGAAGTGCAGGCCCGCTACGAAGCCAGTAGCGTGAGACCTCTGGAACAAGTTAGAGGACAAATCGTCGAAAAGCTTGTCTGGCAAAAGCACCGCCAGCGCATGGACCAACTCGTAAAGACCTTAAAAAACCGTGAGGATTGGGGCATCAACGCCCAGTAAGCTTATGCAAAGATTCTTTCACATCTCGTTCCTCGTTGCCGCGCTGATCTGTTCAGCCCCTTCTAGCGTGCGAGCGGCTGAGCTGATTGATCGCATCGTCGCTTCCGTAGACAACTACGTCATACTCTGGTCGGAGCTAAACTATCGCCTGCGCTTCGAAATGGAAGCGCTCAACTTAACGGTATACTCGCCGCCGGATACAATTGAAGCCCTGCGCCTGCAGGTGCTTGAAGACATGGTCGACGAGCAGGTGCTCATTCTCAAGGCACAAAAGGACAGCGTGCAGGTCGATCCAGCGGAAATTGAGGAAATGCTCGGGCAGCAATTCCGCATGGCGCGTAGCAATATGGACGACAGCGAGTTCGAGAAAATGTTGGAACGCGTTGGTCTGACCGAACGGCAGCTCAAGCAGCGCTATCGCAAAGAGATACGCCACAGGCTGCTCTACCGGCAGATGCGCAGCATTGTATCATTCCGACAGCATATTACCCATCGCGAGGTAGAAGCATTTCGCCAAACGCTGGGCGATACGCTCCCACTGCAGATATCGCTCAGTCATATTCGCGCAAAAATTCGCCCGAGCGACGATGTCCTAGCGGAAAAGCGAGTGCGCGCTGAGGAGATTGAGGCACGCCTGCAAAACGGAGAGGACTTTGCCGATCTGGCACGCGAAGTTTCGGAAGATCCGGGATCGGCCTTCAACGGAGGAGACCTCGGGTGTTTTGGAGCCGGAACGCTGGTGCCCGAATTTGAAGAAGTTGCCTTTGAGCTCAAGGAGGGAGAGCGCAGCGGTCCCGTTCTCTCGCCCTACGGCTACCATCTCATTCAGCTGAACGAAAAACGAGAAGATGCCATATGCGCCAGCCATATCCTCGTCTTGGCCCAAACGGCCGAAGGGGACAAAGAGCGCGCCGAGGAACGGCTGCACGAACTGCGACGCCGGTCTCTGTCCGGCGAAGATTTTGCCGCGCTGGCGCGGGCCCATTCCGACGACCCCAATTCAGCTATGCAGGGCGGCCTGTGGGGCACGTTTCCCCGCGACCAGATTCCCGCCTTTCTAAAGCCCTATATAGACGGCCTCAAGCTGGGGGAAGTAAGCACACCCTTCTTCCTACAGGGCGAGGGCTTCCTGTTTAGGATCAACGATGATCAAGCTACGTTGGAAAGCCTTATACGCGAATCACGCACCGAAAGCGCCATGCGCGATCTGATTCGCGACTATCGTCAACAAATCCACATTGAGACGCGATTAGACGGAGACTACTTACGCGAGCCAGACCATGACGCGACTGGATATGTTCCTAAAACACACGGGCTTAATTAAGCAACGCAGCCAAGCCAAGCGCGCCTGTGACGACGGCCGCGTCGTCCTGATTGGACCGTCGGGAGAAAAGACGGCCAAGGCCAGCCAGGCCGTGCACGTGGGTGAGCGAGTGCGGATTGAGACGACGACGCGACGCATTGAGGTAGAAGTGCTGGACCTGCCCGAACGCGCACCGGCGCGCAGCGAGCGTCAGCGGTTCTATCGCATACTTAGCGAAGAGCAGATCGATCCCTTTGCCGACCTGAGCTTTTGAGCAAAATCACCATGAATAGCGACTCCATGCACCAGCTACCCTACCAGGGACTGGCGCCCATTTACGACTACGTCATGCGCCACGTCGACTACGACGAATGGGCCGCTTTTATTCGCGACGTCTTTGCGCGACACGACCCCGAAGCCAAGCACCTGATTGATCTGGCCTGCGGCACGGGAAACGTCAGTTCGGAACTGTCCCTTTTGGGGTTCTCCATCACTGGGGCAGATCTCTCAGAGTCCATGGTCCGCATCGCCCAAGAAAAGGCCGCGCTGCGCGGCGACGACAGCGAGTTTGTGCAGCGCGACCTACGTGCACTTTCGGGTCTCGGGCCCTTCGAGGGGGCCGTCTGCATGTACGACAGCTTCAACTACCTGCTCGAGCTAGAAGATATTGACGAGGCGCTAGGCCAGATTATAAGTATCTTGAAACCCGGCGGACTTTTCGTTTTTGACGTATGCACAGAGCGCAACTCGCTCACCTACTTCAGTGACATGCGCGACCGCGAGAGCGGCCCGGGGTTCACCTACGAACGCCACAGCTATTACGAAACAGACGTGCGCTTACAGCACAACGATTTTGAGATTCGTTTTGAGGGCGACGGAACGCTTTACGAAGAATCGCACGTGCAGCGAATCTATCGACTCGCCGATATAGAACAGCGTATAAAAGCGAGTCCATTCGAACTGGTTGAACTGCTGGCCGAGTTCACGTTTAACCCGGGTTCGGAAGACGCTGACCGAGTACACTACGTCCTGCGCGCACCTGGCGCAGCGATCTGATCGGAGATCCACCGTGGACCTTAACTTTGAGGAAGCCATCGACTTTATACAGCGCGGCGACCGCTTCCTGCTAACCACTCATGTCAACAGCGATGCCGATGGCATAGGCGCCTGCATGGCCATGCAGCAAATCCTTGAGCAGTTGGGCAAAGAAGCGCATATAGGCCTGCCCGAAGCGCCGGCCGAACAGTGCGCATTTCTCGAAGGCTGGGACGCCGTTCAGCATATCGATACACTGGCACAGAACGCGTATACGCACGCCATCATATTGGACTGTCCCAATCTGGAGCGCGTCGGCTCAGCGGCAGCTCGGATCGCCGATTTACCTACGCTGACCCTAGACCACCACAAGGGCGATCCGACCGTTGGCCAAACAAGGGTCGTCACGACGCACGTAAGTTCTACGTGCGAGCTGGTCTATCACCTGGCGCAGGCGGCAGAATGGCCGCTTAATGCGTCCATCGCAGCAGCGCTCTATACGGGCATTATTTTCGACACCGGCGGCTTTCGCTTTTCGCTAACGACGCCCGAGACGTTTGAAGTGGCCGCCCAGCTCGTGCGCCACGATATTCGCTTAGACCTTCTGGCCGATCAGCTGTTTAACAACAGGAGCTACGCATCCGTCAAGCAGCTGGGCACGGCCATTGATTCCCTAACGCTGCACTGCGACGAACGCGTTGCCGTGCTACGCCTCAACGCCGAAGCGATGCGCGCCGGTGATCCCGATGGCGCCGTCAACTACGGACTCATGGTTAAGGGCGTGGAAGTAGCCGTTATCTTGAAAGAGTACGAAGAGGGAAAATACCGCGTCAGCCTCCGATCGCAGGAGGGCATCGACGTGAATGCAGTAGCCAATGCCTTTGCCGGAGGGGGGCACGTCCGCGCGGCGGGCTGTCGCATGGAGGGCCATGCCGAAGAGGTAACTCACCGCCTGCTAACGCAAATAAAGCATCACTTACCTTAGGAGTTCGCTCTTGACAGGTTATAACTAAATATTAGTTTTTTTTAATAATTATTATTTAAAGCTAAGGCAAGCTTCTGATCGTGATGCCGCATGGTTAGGGGCTACTCAAAGACAAATGGAAACGCTGACATGTATGGTACGTCGATCTTACATTTAACAACGTTGAAGGACTGGTCAGAGGCAGACGTCTTGCGGACCGTCGAACGCAGTATCGATATCAAGCGCAATCCGCGTCACTACAGCGCGGCGCTGAGCGGAAAGACGCTCGCCCTGCTCTTCCAGAAAACGTCGACTCGCACGCGCTGCGCCGGTGAGATCGGCATGACGCAGCTGGGCGGACACGCGCTCTATCTCGACTGGCGCAACACGAACTTTGGCCTGGCCGATCTGGGAGATGAAGTCCGCGTTCTCAGCAGCTATGCGGACTTTATCGTCGCGCGTCTTATGCAGCACGACGACGTGCTGCGCGCCGCCGAAGCGTCTACTGCACCCATCATGAACGGATGCTGCAACCGCTATCACCCTCTGCAGGGCCTCACCGACCTGATGACCGTACACGAGGCGTTAGGACGCCTAGAAGGCGTGCGCCTGACCTACGTGGGCGTGCTCAATAACGTCGCCAACTCGCTTATTGCCGCAGGCCTCAAAACGGGTATGCACGTCACCTGTATCTGCCCAGAAGTCAATCCCGCCGCACGCGACGAAGCGCTGTACTCGGAGGCGAGCGCAGCAGGATTATACGAATACGGCGAGGAAGCAGAACAGTTGCAAGACGTGCTAGCGCAGTCCGACGTAGTCTATACGGACACCTGGATCGATATGGAATTTTTTACCGATCCGGCTTTTGCCGAGGAAAAAGAGCGGCGCATTGCACTCTTTCAACCGTTTCAAATCAACGCCGACCTCGTGCAGAATCTAGATCTGAAGATTCTGCACTGTCTGCCCGCACATCACGGCTACGAAATCACCGGCGATATGCTGCACGATCCGCGTTCGCTGATCTTCACGCAGGCCGAAAATCGCCTGCACAGCCAAAAGGCCGTGCTGCTTCAATTGGCCAACGCACCCGAGTAGGTATGACACGTCTAACCGCTCTGCTCTGCCTGCTCGCACTAATTGCCATACCCTTGGATAAGTCTAGCGCTCAGTCCGCGTCGCAGTCTGTCGAAACCGCAGAAACCGACGCGGACAGCGAAAATGCGACAGGAGAAGAAGCGGCGATTATTAGCGTTGAGCCATCGCCTTATAGCATCCAACGCGTGCATTTGCTGCCCGGCCAACGCGGCCCTCAAGCAGGCGTCAGTCGCGGTCGCTATATCGTGAACTTCGGCACCCGAGACGGCGTGCAGCCCGGCAGCATCTTTCGCGTGCTCCGTCAGGGAAAATTGATGGGGCTGCTAAAGGCGACGCGCGCGTGGCGCGACACGACCGAACTAACGCTTGTTCGTCTCATAGAGAAAAGAGATACTGAGTCGCCGTATCCGCTGAGTCCCGGCTACTACTTGGAACCTCAGCTGGTCCTACTTGAGACGATTCAGTTTGAGGCGGGAGAACCTGTGATCGACCCCGACATGTACGAACGATTGCGCTACGCGGCGCGCTTTGTGCGCTCCTTCCCGCAGTTTCCACTCGTCATCGAAGGCCATACAGACGCTAACGGAAAGGCCGACGAAAACATGAGGCTATCTCTGCGACGCGCCAAAGGCGTCCGCGTCTTTCTCAACGAGGTTTTTAGAATTCCCAACGAACAGCTGCATCCCATTGGCTACGGCGAAACCCGTCCCATCGCCAATAATGCCACATCTGCAGGTCGTAAAAAAAACCGGCGCGTCGACATCGTATTGATGAACGAACATCCCCAAATGCAGGGCGATAACGACCGTATAGAGGACGCGCCGTAAACCTGCGAGACCTCAACGTCAGCTCTCTACTCCGAACGCTGGTACACCCCGCTTTGCCCCCCGCGCTTTTCCATCAGACGCACGTCTGAAATCACCATACCTCTATCGACGCCTTTGCACATATCGTAAATGGTTAACAGTGCAATAGTCGCCGCCGTTAGCGCTTCCATTTCAACGCCGGTTCGATCGTTAATACGCGCCTGTGCTTCCACCTCAACTCGGTCACTTTTGAGCGTAAATTCGATATCGACTGCCGTAATATTTAGCGGGTGACACAGCGGGATCAAATCACCCGTGCGCTTGGCCGCCATAATACCGGCCAGTCGCGCCGCTTCCAGCACGTTGCCCTTAGCGACGCGATTTTGCGCAATCAGCGCTGCGGTTTCCGGCTCCATACAGATTTCGCCGCGCACCCGCGCCGCGCGATCCGTTCGCTCTTTGTCGCCCACGTCAACCATTTTCAGACGATCTTCCTCGTCGAGATGCGTCAGCTTTTTCCCATCCATATCCATTCACCGTTTATTTGTTGCGTCGCGTTGCCGAGCCTGCCTTGATGCTACAGTTCGGACATTGCTTCGACCGTCAGTTCTACTTGCCAAATCATTTTCGTCGCTTCTATGATAGACGCTTCTACCGCAGCGCGCTCAACGACATGCCCAAACACCTTTTCTAAGGAGGTGACCTGGTCGCCGCTTAAACCGCAGGGCCGCATGGCGCGAAAAAAGTCCAAGTTTGGCGCTATATTGAGCGCAAAGCCGTGCGATGTAATCCACCGGCTAACGTGAATACCGATAGCCGCAATTTTTTCTTCTCCTACCCAGACGCCCGTCAGCCCTTGGCGACGCGTGCCCTCTACACCCATCAAACGCAGAGCCGCAATCAGTATGTCTTCCAGATCGCGCAGGTAGCGATGCACGTCGCGTCCCCGTTCGCGCAAATCAATGATGGGGTAACCTACCAGCTGACCCGGCCCGTGATAGGTCACACTCCCCCCGCGTTCGATTTCGACTACGTGGACGCTGCGACCCTGCAGCCAGGCCGGCTGCGGCAGATGCTCCGCGCTCGTTGCGCGACCGCAGGTATAGGTCGATGGATGCTCCAGCAGAACGAGTGCATCCCCCACC
>CALDFW010000110.1 GCA_937942165.1 uncultured bacterium
GGGGCTGATTAATATGCATTACCCAGAGAAATGGGGCTATGTGCTTTTTGCCGATGAGCCCGCTGGCAGCGATGGAGCTGTTTTCATCAAGCCTGCTCGGGAGCGAGCCTGGTCTACGCTGCGCAGCATCTACTATAGACAGCGCCGCTTTCGCGCAGAACGCGGATATTATGCCGAGCACGCCGATTCGCTGGGGCTCGAAAACCCCGTTCTGCAGAACTTTCTCTGGCCGCCTTCTATACAGGCTACAAATCACTCTTTTGAAGCGACCTTAGAGGAAGTTGAGGATCTCGATGAGGACGGCGCGATCAGTCGCTACGGTATAAGCAGCGATGGAAGGCTTTGGAAACGCTGAAATCTAGCGGGAGGCTTGGTGCGTCCAGTATAGATGGTAGGCGCAGTCGGGTCCGACAAGGCGGACCGCACCATCGCGCGGTAGGGCCGTCTGAGCATGTAGGACCAGGCTTCTGTATGGGTATTTCTTGCGCAGGATCTGCGCTTGCAAAGCGCGTGATGTGGACGTTTTGTTCACGGGCATAACTCGCTTCTTGAAGTGGGTTTAGGGCGCGAACGCCCAGTATTTGTACTATAGCGCATTGCCCTTGGTTGGGTGCGTAGATATATTTCTTCATAGATCCGTTGGGGGTGGCTCACGGCAGCCTGAGATAAAACCCTTAGAACCTGAACTGGATGATGCCAGCGTAGGGAAACGGAGAGCGTTTAGCGGCGTAATACCGCCGCCTACTGCTCGCCGCTTCCTAAGCCTATAGCGCTGGGAAGTTTTTTTTTGCCTAATAGGAGGATAAGGCCTTGGTGCGAATTGCGTTAGTAATATGCCTGTTTTTCGCTTCGGCGCGCTTTTGCTTCGGCGCTGAAGTGCGCGGTGGGGTGGTCGATACACAAACCGGTATGCCGTTGGAGCAGGTGCAAATCCGGATTGGAGATCTAACGGTCAGCAGCGATGCAAACGGTGATTTTATAGTTGGAGCGACCTCTGGGGACTCGCTGTATTTTACCCGGGTTGGATACGAAGACGTCGTCTGGGTTGTAGGAGAAAGCGATCGGGTTATTCGAGTCGAAATGGTTGTCGATATGCTGCGGGCAGAAGAGGTCGTTGTAGTTGGAGGTTTGCGCGCGGAATCCCTCGACGAAATGTCGGCAAGCGTCCGCGTGTTGGGTGCCCGTTCGATGGATAGAGATGGAGTCCAACACATACAGAACGTGATGCAACAGGTGCCCAATATACACTGGGCTGGGGGTACGGCTCGTCCGCGCTACTTCCAGATGCGCGGCATAGGAGAGCGCAGCCAGTATGCGGGTGAGGGGCCTCCCAACTTCTCCGTTGGCTTTGTTGTTGACGGCGTAGACTTAAGCGGTTTGGGGACGGGCGCCCTCTTTGACTTGGAGCAGGTCGAAATCTTTAGAGGGCCCCAATCAAGTGCCTTTGGCGCGAATGCGCTGGCGGGGTTGATCAACGTCGAGTCTGCAGAGCCGTCTTCTGCGTCCGAACGGATCGTTCGCTTTGGTTTGGGGGGAGACGGTCTCCTGCGCACGGAGGGCATCGTCAATGCGCCCATCGACGACCGACTTGCGCTGCGGGCAGGCTATCAGCTGGCCCGATCGAACGGTTTTCGAGAAAACGCCTACCTCGATATAGACGATAGCAATCGACGTCGCGAGTCGCTCCTGCGCTTCAAGCTGCGCTATGCTACTCCTGGCGGATTTCTGCTGAAGAGCACCCTGTTCCGCGTTGAAGCCGACAATGGCTACGATATGTGGTCACCGGACAATAACCGAGGACTCGTCACCTACTCCGACCGACTGGGCCGTGACCATCAGACGACGACGGCGTTCTCCCTGCGCATGGAGAAGCCGGCGGACAGATTGCTAAACTGGGTGGCGATAAGCACCTATGCCCAAACAGAGCTCGATTATAGCTACGACGGTGATTGGGGAAACGATGCTTATTGGGGAGCCGGACCCTATTTATTTGATCCAGAAGTGGAGGGATGGAGATACGATTTCTACGATCGCACGCAGCGTCAGCGCACGAGTCTGAGCCAGGAAGTCCGACTAGAGAGCGAGGCTTTTCTATTCGGAGTATACGGCCGAATGCTGAGAGAAGAAGACGATGCGACAGGCTACCTCTTTGGCGGTTCTTCAAGCGATTTAGATGCGCGTTTTGATATGGGGCACGTAGCGCTGTACGGTCAGCTCGAACGGCCCCTCAGCGGCAACGTCAAACTAATGGTTCGGGGACGAGTCGAGCACAGTTCGATAGACTACCGCGGGGAAACCAATGCCGGTGCGCAAGACGTGCGCTACGACGTGGGTGGATGGCTTCCGGGTGGCAAGGTCTCGGTTAATTGGAAAAATGGTCGAGGCCATTCGGCCTATGCAGCCGTGGCGCGTGGATATCGGGCTGGGGGTATCAACCAACATCCCTATTTAGCCGCGGCCAATCGCCCCTACGATCCTGAGTATATGCTCAATATAGAAGGGGGATATCGCCTTGTCGCGCCGCGTTATCGACTGGACGTAGTCGCGTTCTATGCACTGCGCGACGGGCAGCAGGTATCGCTCTCAAGCCAGCAGACGCCGGGCGATCCCAATAGCTTCTTTTATTTTACTGCAAATGCAGCTTCCGGGGTAAATCGGGGCGTTGAAGTCGAAGGTCAGTACCGCTTTTCTCCGAGTCTAAGTGCGGTCGCTTCGCTGGGTTATCTACGCGCTCGAGTTGATCCCTACGGGTTTGACGCGGCCGATGGACAGCGTCAGGAATTGGGAGGCCGTGCTCCAGCCCATGCGCCGCAGTGGAGTCTGCGTTTAGGGAGTACGTATACACACAGGCTGGGTTTGTTTGCTCGTGCGGCTTGGTCGTTGACGGATAAATTCTATTTTTCCGACAGCCATGATTTACAAGCGGAAGGATATCAGATAGTCAATGGCAGCGTAGGCTATGAAAAAGGCACGTGGTCTCTTACGCTGTGGGGGCGCAACGTGTTGGACGAACGCTATGCCGTGCGGGGATTTTACTTTGGCCTAGCGCCTCCCGACTATGCCGATACGCTTTATCTGAGCTATGGAGATCCGCGTCAGATGGGATTGAGCCTTGCCGCTCGCTTCTAATGAAATGGGATCTATCCGGCCTGCGCGCGCGCGCTGTGTGCGTGTAAGAGCACCATCAACGCAGAGACGTCAGCCGGTGAGACGCCCGATACGCGCGACGCTTGTCCGAGCGTTTGTGGGCGAATATGCGCGAGTTTTTGGCGTCCCTCGGTCGATAGGTTAAGTCCAGGGGCGGCAAAGTCAAAATCGGTGGGAATACGCATGGATTCGAGTCGCTTGAGTTTGTCGACCTGCGTGTGTTGACGCTTGATGTAGCCGTCGTATTTAACCTCTGCTTCCACGTGCTCTGCCGCATCGGGTGAGAGCGGTCTGTCCGGCGGGCACAGCTGCTCAATGTGGCGGTAGCTCAGCTCGGGGCGTCGCAGAATGTCGACCAGCGGTGCGGCTTCCTTCAGCGGTGCGGTTCCCGCCTCGGCAAAGACCGCGTTTACGCCGTCAGACGGGTGCAGTCTCTCTTGGCTGAGCCGATCTAATTCGCGTGCGACTGCGCTCTTTTTGTCGCAAAACTTTTTCCAGACGGCATCCCCAACCAACCCCCATTCGCGTGCCCGTTCCATAAGGCGATAGTCGGCATTATCCTCGCGCAGCAGAAGGCGGTGCTCTGCGCGCGAGGTGAAGATGCGATAGGGTTCCTGCGTGCCCTTGGTCACTAGGTCATCGATGAGTACGCCGATATAGGCATCCGATCGACTCAGCACAAAAGGCGCTTCTCCACGCACTTTAAGTACGGCGTTAATTCCGGCTATTAATCCCTGCGCGCCGGCTTCTTCGTAGCCCGTTGTGCCGTTGATCTGTCCCGCGAAAAAGAGATTCTCCACTCGTTTTGTCTCGAGGTGGGGATAGAGCTGCGTGGGAGGAGCATAGTCGTATTCGACCGCATAGGCAGGGCGCATGATTTCGGCCCTTTCAAGGCCGGGCAACGAGCGCACAATCTCGGTTTGCAACTCTTCTGGCAGGCTCATTGATAGCCCGTTGATGTAGTATTCGAGCGTCTTTCTGCCTTCGGGCTCGACAAAGATTTGGTGGCGTTCCTTGTCGGCAAAGCGCACGACTTTGTCTTCGATTGAGGGGCAGTAGCGCGGTCCAATGCCTTCAATTCGACCGCTGTACATGGCCGATCGATTTAAATTTTCTTCGATTAGTCTATGCGTGCCGGCGTTCGTGTAGGTGATCCAACAGGGCATTTGTTCCCGTGCGATCTGTTCTACAGCATAAGAAAAAGGGCGCGGCGGGTCGTCGCCGGGCTGAATTTCCATGCTCGGAAAGTCGAGCGTGCGGCCGTTGACCCGAGGCGGGGTGCCGGTTTTTAAGCGGCCGATTTCGAAGCCGAGAGCAGCTAGACCTTCGGACGCCTTTTCCGCCGAGGTCTCACCTGCACGTCCGGCGCTGTAGGAAAAGTCGCCAACGTGAATTTTACCTTTGAGAAAGGTGCCCGTCGTCAGGACGACGCTGTGGGCGAGGTAGGTAATGCCCCCTTTGACGCCAACGCCTTGAATGCGGCCCCTATTAATAAACAGCGATTCCATGAGCCCCTGTCGCAGGTCGAGGTGGTCCTGCTCTTCGCAGACAAACTTGAGTTCAAACTGATAGTCTTTCTTGTCTGCCTGGGCGCGCGACGCGCGCACTGCGGGACCGCGGCTCGTATTGAGTCGGCGAAATTGAATTCCCGTACGGTCTATGTTGACCGCCATCTCGCCACCGAGCGCATCAATCTCTTTAACCATGTGACCTTTGCCAATGCCCCCGATGGCCGGGTTGCACGACATCTGGCCTATGGTGTCGAGATTCATTGTCAGCAATAGGGTCTCAGCGCCCATGCGTGCTGCAGCCAGAGCGGCTTCGGTTCCAGCATGGCCTCCGCCAACTACAATGACGTCGTAGTGCTTATCAAACGTGCTCATGAACGCTTCCTATATGCGGCCAGCTGTTCATCGCCTTCCCGCTCTACCTCTTCGACAACGCGTGCGGCGACGTCACTGTGCTCCTCTTCGACGGGACGTTTTTCGGACCACTGCCACTGGTCTAAATACGCTTCTGTGCCGGTTAGTCCCTCTTCCATTGCAATGCGATCAATCGCCACCTGAAAGCGAGAAGACAGGGCGTGCGAGGTGGGTCGGCGCTCGGCATAAATCTTTACCTGGGCCGGAATGTCGCGCCAGTAGAGGACCTGATAGTGTATCATGAGGAGGGAGCGTGAGCGTCCATGGCTTGGCGGAACGCGCGAATGTGATCCGGAGTCGTGCCACAGCATCCGCCGAGAAAAAAGATGCCGCTGTCGAGCAGTGCAGCAATATGAGCGGCCATATCTTGGGGCGTCTGAGAATAGGTCGTGCGGTGCTGGCTATCCAGTTGGGGCATGCCGGCGTTGGGATAGGCCATGATACGCTTGTCCTGTTCGCGCCCCTGCAGGGCCTGTTGGATCTGCTCGCCCCCGCAGAGGGCATAAGGCATCCCAGTGTGTTCGCTACGCCGAGTTTCCGCGCCGCAGTTGAGCCCGACAATATGCACGTGGTCTAATAGGTTCTCGCCGTTTGAGAAGTCCCCGGATGCGAGGATGTCGAGTAAGTCGGCGGGTGAGTGCCCCCAATCGGTCTTGTAGACGACGCGTCCCGTTTTTCGGTCCTTGGTATACTTCAGCGTCAAGTTGATCGCGATGGGTAGTCCAGTCTGACGGGCAATATCGCAGGCCATAGCCGCTTCTTTGGCAGAGAACTGAGTTTCAATGATAAAGAAGTCGACGCCTCCCTCGGCCAGCGCCTCCACGATGCGCGCGTGCGCATCGCGCACTTTGACGTCGGCTATGCCAAATGTCGTATCACCTGCGTCGGACTCAATGGCGCCGGGTGAGGGACCGATCGAGCCCGCCACATAAACTTCGCGTTCGCTCTCTCTAACCGCGCGCTGTGCTAGCTCAACGGCCCTAGTCGCCAGGGTGCCAGCCGCAGCCGGGTCTTTACCGGCCATTTCCAAGTGAAGTTCAGAGGCGACAAACGTATTGCTGCCAATCGCGTCGACGCCGGCCTCAATATAAGTACGGTGAATGTCGACTACGGCGTCTGGATGCTCTTCGTTGGCCAGCGTGCTGTTGGTCAGCTCGATGCCGCGCTCAAAAAGCTGCGATCCGAAGCCGCCGTCGTAGAGCATGGGACGGTTTTCGGCGATGCGTTCTATAAATGGTTTCATAGAGAAATAATCTATGAAAAGAGGGGGAAAACGCCAGTAGTGGTCTACGCTGCAGCAGGGAGGGGGCGCCCTGATCTCTAAGGCGTGAGCTCACCTTTTCTGTAGGCGCGGATAAAGCGAGTGCAGTATTCGTCTCGGCCCATGAGGACATCTTCTGCCAGAGCATAGGGCGCAGCGGTGCGGTCGTTGCTAAAGACGTCCACTATAGAACTGGCCGTAGGGTCGAGGATGGCGCTGTCTGCGCCTGCCTCAACGGCGAGCAGGAGAAAGACGTCGTTAATAAGCTGACGGCAGGGCAGGCCGAAGGAGACGTTTGAGAAGCCCCCGGTGATATGGACCTCTGATCCCAAGCGCGCGCGGAGCTGCTCTATAGCACCGAGGGCGTGCTGCCCGTAGGCCCCGTCGACTGATACGGGAAAGATTAGGGGATCAATAAAGAGGTCGGCCAACGGTATGCTTCGCTGGTCTGCCGCTTCTACCATGCGCAGGGCGTGCTCAACCCGCTCTTCCACGTCCGCCGGCATCCCAGATTCACCCGCTGCGGTGATGACGACTTGCGCATTGAATTCGCGCGCAAGGTCTAGCCCGTCTAGTCGTTCAAGGGAAGCGGAGTTGAGGAGAGGACGCGCGGTATGGTCCGCGCAGCGCTCCAACCCTGCGCGCAATATTTCGCTATTAGAAGAGTCAATAGAAAGGGGGAGATTGCTCATGTCGTGCACGGCGTCAACCAGCCAGCGCATTGTTTCCTGCTGCTCTTCGATGCGAATAGATATTTCGTCTACGTTGAGGTCTAAGAAATCTGCGCCAGCTTGCTCCTGACGTTGGACTTGGCGTGCGATATAGTCAAAAGCGTCCCGATTGTCCGCCATTGCTTGGCCGACGGCAATCTTGAGGTGTTTGACGCGTCCCTCTTCATAGTCCTGCGTCTTCCGCGTAGCTTCGGGGATTGCGAGTAGGCGCCGATTGTTGTCTACGTCGCGAAAGCGAATGCTCTCCAGTCCCGCGGCGTCTTTCGCTATGAGCTTACCCCTGCGTGAGAGCACGCGTGTGGTGTGGATATTTTCGCCGACGACAATAAAGGGTTGATCGGTTGTAGGAATGTTCACGGCTTCTTCTCCTAATTGCGTCCGTGGTGATCGCGTCCGGCAAAGGTGTTGAGCCAGGCGCTGGTACCGTGTAGGGCTCCATCTTTAATGACGACGGGTCGTTCCAGCATTGTTTCCTCTTCGCCATATGCCTTTAGGCGATCATAGGCACGGGACCAGATACACTCTTTCTCTCCCACTTCGCAAAGCCCCTGACGCGTGCCGCCGCAGGGGCCGTTGCGTTGATTTTTGGCGCACTCTGACTCGGGACATAAATAGGCGATGTCTGGGAGCGAGCAGTCGCCGCAGTCGCGACAGTCGAAAAGCGGTATTTTAGTTGCCTGTTCTACGGTATGTAGCGCTTTTTGAGCGGTGGGATGACGGTCGACAGTCTCCGTTATTTTCTGGCCTAGTTTGTGCCCGAGACTACCCGCTTCGAAAAGGTGATCGTGGGCAATGCGGTTGAGCTTATAGCCGCTGGGAACTTCCCGCTTGAGCGCCCTGAGTGCGCTCTCCTCTTTGGAGGCCAGATAGTCGGGGTTGATCCTGTCGCTGCTCAGTCCTGTGGCGTCTTCTGGGGCAAAAAAGTAGAATTCGTCCGGATAGGCAAAGTCGATTGAGCGGGCAAAGTCGCGCCAGTCATCCTGGGCATAGGACTGAGATAGGGCTATAATTTTTTCGTAGTCATCGTAGCGCAGGTGGCCGCCTAAGTATACGCCTCGATATCCCAAACCGCGCGCTATAGCACATTGCTGGGCGGCTAGTTCGATAAAAAAAGCTTTGCCCTTGTCCGCAGACTGCGCCTGGCGCTCGCACAGCTCGAGTAGGCGGTCGGTTACCTCTACGCCGGGAATATGACCCGCGTGAAAATAGCGTGCAACGCCGGCGCTGAGTACGAAGACGTTGGCAATGACCGGCGCATGCAGGGAGTGCATGCGCATGTATCGAAGCAGTTCATCTTGCTTTCGCGCGTCATAGCCTATTTGGTTGATTATAAAGTGAGCCCCGTTTTTGATTTTTTGTGCCAGCTTAAAGTACTGCGGCATAACTTCGCGCTCGTAGCGTTTGTGATTAGTCGTCGCCGCGCCCAGTAGAAAGTTGGTTTTTTTTAAGCGTCTTTTCTTTTTGGGGCCGGCAATGCGCAGACCGGCATTGAGCTCGTTAAACATCTGCAGTAGCCCGACGGAGTCGATGTCGAAGACGCCGCGGGCCGTGCCCTGATAGCCGCTGGTTGGGTAGTCGCCGGAAAGGCAGAGCACATTGTCAAAGCCTTCGCTGGCCAGCTGCCATGCTCTGCCCTGCAGAGCGTTGCGATTCCAATCTTTACAGGAGAGATGGATAATGACTTCTTGGCCCCGTGAGAGTAGATCGGTGCCCAGCGTGTCGGCATTGATCATCGCGTTCCCACCGGGGTTGTCCGTTATGCTCAGCGCGTGCACTTCGGGATGTTCGGACAGGCGTCTGGCAAGAGAGAGGACGCGCTGACCGTCTTTTTCTGCAATGACACCGCGCGAAGTGACCAGCTCGACGATGTGCACAAAGTCTGCTTCAGGATCGAGTAGCGTGCGCAGGCTGTCTTTTTGCCACGCACCAGAATAGCGACGTGGGGTCGGGGATTTATTCACGGCTTGTCTCAGGTCAGCGTTGAGGGCATGGGTTTAAACTGACATCCGTCGACGAAAAGCTCAAAAAAGTCTGGGGTCGTCTCTAACTCTATATGTTCGATTTTGCCGACGAGCTCTTCGAGATGGCGCCGCTTTTTCTGAGAGAGTAGAACGTCGCGTGCCCCCTGCAGAGAAGCATTGCCTATTTTTTCTATGCGCTCTGCCGCTACGGGCGCTAAAAACCCTATATCGATCGCGGCTTGGGTGTCTACGTAGTGGGCAAATCCGCCCGCCAAATAGAGCTTTTTTACGCTGCTGGGCGATAGGCCGAGAGCGCGTAGTACGATGTATTGACCGCAGTAATTTGCTGCTTTAGCCTGCGCTAGGTTCGACGCGTCTAAGCGCGAAAATGTGATGCCCGTCCGAGGGTCGATAAGGAGCTCTTTCTTTCTTTCAGAGAAAACGCCCTTGGGCGACATGAGGTCGTGTCGGCGCAGCTCGGCCAGCAGATCAATCAGTCCAGAACCGCAAATTCCCAGGGCCGTTGCGTCTCCAATGGTTTTGAAATCCCAGTCCGTGCCGTTCCATTGAAGTCGTTCAATAGCTCCTTCATAGCCGGGCATGCCGTAGGTAACGGTGCCGCCTTCAAAAGCGGGACCAGCCGGCGAAGAGGCGGCTACCATACGTCCATCGTGAATGGCGACGACTTCCGTATTGGTGCCCACGTCGATTAAGAGGGCGCTTTCGGCGCGTTCATCGAGGCCAGTGGCACACAGGTCGGCCGCTACGTCGGCGCCCACGTGACTTGCTATGAGGGGCAAGCCGTAAACGCGCGCTTTGGGGTGGGCGCGCAGGCCGAGTCGGCGCGTCTTTTCAGTTAGGGCTGTATGGGGACGCTCTCCGTCGCGGTATTCTAGCTCTACCTGAGATTTGTAGGGTTTCTGCCCGATGCTCTGCACGTCATAACGAAAGAGGATTTCTCGCATCGTCGAGTTGCCGGCGACGACAATCTCGTAAATGCAGTGTCTGTGCACGTCGTGTGCGGTGCACCAGTGGGCTATTTGGCGATTGATCGAGCGAATAATGGCCTGGCGAAGTTCGCGAGGATGCTCGCGGTCATAGCTAATGCGATACATGACGTCGCTGCCGCCAAAGCGCTGTGGGTTTTCAAAAGAAGCGACTTCGATACTCTGACCGCGCTCCAAATCGACCAGTTCCATTGCTACGGTCGTTGTGCCCAAGTCAATCGCGATGCCTAGCAGGCGGCCGCGATACGCGTCTATCTGCTCTCCGTCGTAGTATACATGGTCTCCGTCTCGCACGACCAAGGGTTGGATATCTCGAGTAGGAGCTGCCGTAAGGGTCAGGATGCGAGGAGCGCGATTGAGTGGGGCAAATTCAACGTCGGTGTTGGGGTCGACGATTTCGGCCTGACAGGCCAGACGGTATTCGTCTCGTAGAAACTCTTCCTCGCGCGTGCGTTTGTTGAGCGCTTCCATGCCGCGCTTAACTTCGACGATACACTCGTGGCAGCTACCCGAACGATGACACGAAGTGGGCACGGCTACGGATAGCGCATCAGCGGCATCAAAGAGCGTGTGGTGTTTTGCTGAGGGGTGGGATTGGTCCCCGCATATAACGCGCGCTGCGCCTTCGGTGCCGGAGGCTTCCAAGGGGCGTTGTTCGCTCTCCCATGCGCTGCGATAGTCTAGCTTGTCGTCGCCAACGCAGAGAAGTGCGCCCTCTCGCTCCTCTGTTTTTCGTTGATTCCTACAGCCAAACTGTGCGGTGCACTCGTCGTGTCGGTTTTTGTAGGGACAGCGACTTTGCGCCTGGATGTCGGCGTGGCGCACGATGTCGCCCAGCATGGAGGTTAGCTTGTCGAGGCGTTTTTGGTATTCTTTTGGATCGATGGAAGCCATAGGGAGATCGAACGGTATTATTCGCTCAGCAATTCCTTGGCTAACTCAACGCAGGATAGGGCATCTTTGCCATAGCCATCAGCGCCCATGTCTTCGGCAAACTCAGGCGTCACGGGCGCGCCGCCGACCATGATTTTTATGTCGTCGCGGAGGTCTTCATCGATAAAAGCCTCAATCGTTTTTCCCATGTTGGGCATCGTAGTCGTCAGCAGAGCGGACATGCCGAGTAGCTTGGCGCCGTGTTCCTCGATTGCTTCGATAAACTCGTCTTCCGAGGTGTCGACGCCGAGGTCGTGCACGACAAAGCCGGCTCCGCGCAGCATCATAATGCACAGGTTTTTACCGATATCGTGCAGATCTCCTTTAACCGTTCCCATAACTACGGTGCCGACCGGCTCTACGCCCGAATCCGAGAGAATGGGCTCGATATGCGCCATACCCGCCTTCATAGCGCGGGCGCAGGCCAGAACTTCTGGGACAAAAATAAAGTTATCGCGAAACTTAATACCGACGATACCCATGCCTGCAATTAGACCGTCATCCATGATTTCTAACGCCTCAATGCCCTCGGAAAGCGCCTGCTGAGTCAGTCCGTCGACTTCTTCGTGCGCGCCGTCGATCAGGGCTGCAGCAATGTCCTGCAAAAGTGGTCTGGTTTGAGCAAAGAGCTCTACGATATGGTTGCGCTCGTTTTCCTTTTCAAGAAATTCGTCGATTTCGTCGCGGATAAACTCGTTGGCTATATCACCAATCTCGGCCATGCTATATCTCCTAGCGGTCGTATGCAGCGTGCCAGTCGCGCACGGCACGGGGAATCTCTTTTAAGTTTTCAATCGAAGTTTGTAGGGGGATAGCGCACTCGGGACCCACGAGCTGCACGCCGGCGTCCAAGTTTCTGTAAACCTCTTCGCGTACGACTTCAGGCCCCTTAGAAAAGAGCGTCTCCGGGTTGTTGATATTGCCAACTAGCGCAATGCGTTCCTTGACAATCTCCATGGATTCCATGGGCGTGTTTTTCGAATCGAAATGAAACGCCGCCATACCGGTTTGGGCTATGTATTCCATACGGTCGACCGTGCGTCCACAAATATGCAAGATAATGGGCACGGGCAGGCGTTCGGCCATTTCAATGTGCAGATCGCGCAGATAGCGCTCGTAGTATTCTCCGCTGACCAAATCGCCGGTGGCATGGTCGGGAAGCGTCAATGCGTCTGCGCCGGCTTCGATCTGCGCCAATCCGTACTCGACCGTAATTTCTTTCATGCGGTCGAGGCACAGCTTTGTCTTACCTGGATCGTCCAACGACATGAGAAGGAATGGCTCTACGCCGAAGCAGTGGTAGCCCAAAGACCAGGGACCCATCGTCTTGCCTATGACTGCGACCTCGTCACCGTACTCCTTGCGCAGAATTTTAATGGCGTCCGTAACGCATCGAGTATCGGGGTGCGTGCACAGGTCCGCAGGAACGTTTATATCGTCGGGCGACGTCCATATGGGCTCGTTCATTCTGACCGTGGGCCAGTTGTCCTTTTGCTCCCATTGGATCTTACATCCGAGCGCAGCAGATTCTTGAATAATGGAGAACACGGGCATGATAGTATCGAAGCCGAGTTCAGTATAGCCTGTAGCGGCTAGGCGCGCCATAAGTTCGGGTTTGCGGTTGGCGTCGGGAAACGGGGCATCGACCAAGTCCATTAACTCTACCGTGGCGACGGACGTTGGATTGCAAAGCGGAGTGCGGTCAACGGGCTGGCGATTGAGCGCTGCCAAGACGCGCTCTCGGCTGTTCATAGAGGGGGGATGTTCCGACATGCTGTCTCCTAATTTTGGGCACTGGGGGCAACGAGCTGACCCCGGCTGGCCATTTCCTCCGCTTCGCGCATGGCGGCGCGGACGTTGGGAGCGCGCCTTAGCAGCAAAGCGATGAGGGCGTCGTGGGCATGGCCACAGACAAAGTGTAAGCGATTGGCGTCATCGTCGGCGCCTTCCATTTCACCGAGGCGAATCAAGCCGCGCGCAATCGTTGCGGTCCGGCGCTCAACGCCCTGGGTTCCCTGCTCTGCGCGCACGCAGTATTGTCCATCTCCCAGACTGTCGACGGCAATGTCGCAAGCGCTCTTCTTGTCGTGAATCTGAAGGGGATGAGCCTGAGCCGCTTCGGAAGGATCGCGCTTGCAGGCGTCGAGAAACAATCTGCGCGCGGCGTACTGGTGAGCGTGACCGCAGGGGAAACGCAAAAGCCCGTCGTCGGCCTGTTGTATGCCCCCTAGGACCTGCATGTCAGCAGCGAGCGATCCGATGCGCTCTTGGGCATCGGGATGCTGGCTGTAGGTGTGAATGCGGTAAACCGGTGCATCAGACGGGGTCTGTTTGTAAAGTGCAACTGTAATATCGTTGCAATGAGAATCCATGGGCACCAGCTCAATGCGGGTGCCAATATCGCGGGTTAGAGCCATGCTATTTCCCTTGACTACAGAAGACGTGTAACGCTATTATCAAATAAAATAGCTGATGGTCAGACCAATTGCAAATGGAAATGAGACAGTTGGCTTTAGGGGGATGCGTTGTGGGTGCAATGTGCGTTGAATATGTCGAGTGACTGGAGAGACCGTGCGAGAAATCGATGCTTCTAACGCGCTATCGGACCGCCTTCGGCCCGTTGCGCGGACTTCGCTAAGTGAAGAAATCATAGCGCAGATAATGGATCTCATCCAGCGCAACGTGCTGCGTCCGGGCGATCGTTTACCGCCCGAGCGCGAATTGTGTAAACGCTTTGGCGTCGGGCGTTCTTCTCTGCGAGAGGCGCTGCGCTCGCTGAGTGCAATGGGCGTCGTGGAGGGCCGCGTTGGCGAGGGCACGTTTGTTAACGATAACCAACAGTTTGTGCAAAAAGCGCTGCAGTGGGGGATGCTGCTCGATCGAAAAATGGTTGGAGATCTGATTGAAACGCGTCTGATGCTAGAATCAGAAACGGCCTTCTGGGCAGCTCAGCGGGGCGATAAAGAAGATCTCAACCACGTAGACGAAACCCTTGCACAAATGAAGGGAGCGCTCGACGATAGCTCTCTCTTTTTAGAAGCAGATCTACGCTTTCACATGGCCGTTGCTCGAGCGACCCACAATACGCTATTAGTTAGTCTATTGGAGGCGACGCGCGGCTATTTACAGGAGTGGATAGAGCGCTCATTGGCAGGAGAGGAACGGTCAGAGGAGCGGGCCCGACTGTCTCTGGAACAGCACGTGGAGATTGTATCTGCACTGCGTCGAGGAGACGGGACTGCCGCTCGTGCGGCAATGGTCGAGCATCTCCTGTCGAGTAGCCTAGATTTGCGAACGCATTTTCCGGAAGGGTGAAACGCGCGGCCTACCGGTTTGAGTGGTCTGAGGAAGATATACAATAGAGCGGGGGGCTGGATGATGCGCACTAGCGCGTTCAACAGCCCCCCGCTCCGTGTAATAAAGTGCTCGATCTACTAACCGTCGATCAGCGTGCGGTTGATGAACTCAGTGATATCTTCGATGGTCTCAAGTTCGGTAAAGAGCAGGCTCATGGCGATGCGGCGCGCGAGGTCTGCTACGTGCGGATCTTCAAACTCAACGGCCTGTCTTCCATCCGTAGCGGCTAGCAGCAGGCAGCCTAGGTCGCGCACAGCGGGCTTCTCAATGTCTTTGACGCCTTTGTAAGAAGCCAGCTTGAAATAGCCGTTCCAAAATACGTTAATGGCTTCCAGGTAGGCGGCTTTCTGAATGCTGTTCTGCATCGCTTTAACGCACATGTCTGCCGCGTAAAAGGCCAAGTCGAAACCGGGGTGGCCAAAGTGCGCGGTAGAAAAGTCCACCAGATAGAGCTGACCGGAGTTAATCCATACGTTACACGGTCTCAGGTCGGCCAATACCAAGGCATAGGTTTCTTTTTTGAGGCGCTTGGTTTGGGCGTCAATGACCTTTTTTAGGTCGGGAAACGAGTTGGTTACATACTCATAGTGCGGCTCGATGCGCAGCTGCTCAAAGGCCTTGGTGTCTTTGAACATCGTCTTCAACTCGGGGTGTTCGGCCGTTTCGTTATGCACGGTTGCCAGCAGTTCGCCGCACTGTACGGCAATCTGCAGGTCGATGCGGCCGTTGGACAGATCGTCTTCCCACAGCACGGCGTTTTCAGGTGGCGGCGTGGTGACCAGAATAAAGTCCGTTCGGTCAACCAATACGGACTCGGGGATAATTTCGGGCGGGAGGAACTGTCGCAAAATATCAATGCAGGCATCTTCAGCAAAGATGCGCTTGCGGTCAAGCCACCAGCGCTCTTTGATCTGCACGCGAGAATGAGCCTGTTTAACAATCCAAGAGGCCTTGGGGGAAGCCACGTAATAGACGCGATTTTTCATACCGTCGCCTATGCTCTGCACGCGAATTGGCGTCCCCCGCGTAATGAGCTTCTTGCGTTGTAAATAGCCAGAGAGTGCTTTCTTTTCCAGATTCATTCGCGCCTTTACTCTTTCTCGATGGATACGGGGTCTATGGACAGAAGTGTGTTGGGCACGCCGTCCGTGTACCTGTTGGCTTCGTCTACCTGCTTCTCAGCGTGATATGAAGAGCGCACGAGCGGACCGGATTCGACGTGGCGAAATCCGCGGTCCATCGCGTAGGCGCGCCAGTGTTCAAATTCGTCTGGGGGCACATAGCGATCAACGGGAACGTGTTCGGCAGAAGGGCTTAAATACTGCCCAAGCGTCAGAATGGCACAGCCGACGGCAGCAAGGTCGTCTATGGTCTGAGCAATTTCCTCTTCGCGTTCACCCGCGCCTAGCATGGCGCCGGATTTAGTGGGCGCAGAGCCAGCCGTGCGCGCGCGGTCCAGCAGTTCGAGAGAGCGCGCGTATTTAGCCTGTGGACGCATCTTGTAGTAGAGGCGTGGAACAGTTTCAATATTGTGGTTCAAAATGTCGGGCCGAGCCTCTAAGACCGTTTCCAGGGCATCCCAATTGCCCTGGAAATCGGGTATGAGCACTTCCACGGTGGTTTCTGGGCAGCGTTTGTGAAGTGCATCGAGCGTGCGGGCGAAAATACGTGCGCCTCCGTCCGGGAGTTCGTCTCTATTCACCGAAGTAATGACGGCGTGGCGCAGGTTTAAATGGGCGACGGCCTCGGCGACGCGTTCGGGCTCGCCCTCGTCTAACCACTCTGGGCGCCCGGTCTTGATAGCGCAGAAGCCACAGCTGCGCGTGCAAATATCGCCGAGAATCATGAAGGTAGCTGTGCGCTGCCCCCAGCATTCGCCAATATTGGGACAGTGAGCGCTTTCGCATACTGTATGCAGCCGCTTTTCGGCGACTAAACGCTTGATATCCATGTAGTTGGGACTGCCAGGAGCCTTGGCTTTTAGCCATGCTGGAAGGCGTCGACGCTCTTTTAAGATATTTGACATAAAAACTTGTGTTTTAACGATTTCTGAGGAGCTCAGCCGACGGACTAAACCGCGGCCAAATGGTTATAGTATAATAAATGTTTATATCCGGCAATATCAAGGTGTGGAGATTTTTTTACCCTTCGTTCAGGCCTCTCAATTCGAGTCGGCATCTGAGCTGACGAGCAATATATATCCAGAGGGCAATGGTGGGGGCTAGTTTGGCGCTGCGGTAGACCAATGACGTGGCGACATTCCATGTGCGTTCAGGATCAATGGGGCCATATACTCCAGACTGGATATCGAAAAATACGAAGGGCGTTGGCAGAGCGAGTGCACCGTATATGCACAGTAAACGCACGTCCGGATTGCGCAGATAGAGCGCGATAAGAACCGGTAGGAGAAATACGTAATGGTGCTCCCAGACGTCTTTGTAAGCGAGAAAATACGTAGTCATCCACAGGCTCAGATGTAGCGTAGTGTCTTTGCTGTGAGCTCGCCAAGAGGCAAAGAGTGCAAAGAACCCGCAGATGAGAGGGGCTATATACGCAGGCGCAGCGGCCCAAAGCGGCAGATCGGCCAGTGAACTCAATTCACTGAGCGGGATCTGTGCAAAATGGGCTCCTATACTGACGAGGCCGCCCCAGAGTCCGACGTTGCCAGCATGTGTTAGGGCTCCTTTAAAATGTCCCGAATGGAGGTTGGTCTGGACAAAGGAGTCAAAGCCATTTGGATAGATCAGAAAATAGGGTAGACTGACCAGCGCCGCGCTGCCCAGGCCGATAAGCAGCGTGCGATACTGGCGAAGGCGGACAAGGGCAGGTAGGATAATGAGCATATTGGGTTTCACTAGAATAGAGGCTGCCCAGAGAACGGTGGGACTGTTCGGCTGTCGAGTCTGGAGGGCTAAGAGTAGCCAATAGAACACAGATGCCGCCCAAAAACTCACCTGACCCATATACATCTCGAGAAAAAACGGTGAGAAGGCCAGCCACATACAGACGGCTCGTGCGCGGAGAAGCTTAGGGATCGATTGACGCCAGGTGAGCCACAGGTTGGCGCACAGCAAAACTTCGCCTATAAACAGGTGCAAGTAATAGGACGAGAGGGGAGGAAATTGGGCATACAGGCGACCTATGGTCTGGGCAAAGACGGGCAGGTAGCGGTAGCCGAATGCACCTTCTACCGCGTAGATATCTCGATGCTGTACCAGGGCCTGTCCGGCCAAATAGAATACGCTAAAATCAAATCCGCGGCGGGTATGAGAAGCGTCGTTAAACAGGGGACGCAGCCAGTCTTCAAAGAGCGCTGTTGCGAATAGGAGGTGTACTGAAAGGCCGACGCCCAGCCAGAGCGTCGGCCTTTGCGAGAGGGACACGGCCGTCTACTCGACGTCGATGGACTCGTCGTCCTGCGCTACTGCATCTTCGCTTCCAATGCCAATTTCTTCTACTTGGAACCAGTGTTCATAGTCGAGCGGATTCGCCAGCAGAGCTCGGGCCTCGAGAACTTGGGGGTCGACTTCGGCGTTATACGATTCGGCCTGATGGACGCCGTAGGCCTTTTCGAGAATAGCGTAGGTGAGACGCCAGAGAATGAGATCTTTATTGTCCTGCCAGTGTTTCTCTTCGGCGCTGTCGATTTTCTCGATGAGTTGAGCAATAGAATCTTCGAGTTCGTCGAAATCGTCCTCCTGCGCCATTTCTTCTAACTCGTTGACGTGTGCTTCCGCTTCGCTGATATACTCGAAATCGCGCTCCTGGGCAAAGGAGCGAAATTCCTCAAACGTGTCCTCATTGGCGCGAAACGCACGCGTCAGTTCGGGGTGAGCTACTCGATACTGGCGCGCGTAGTAGAAAAACTGATTGTCCAAGCTAGAAAAGCCGTTGAGCTGCCACCACAGTCGATTGCCCTGGCGCGTCGTGCCTTCAACGTCCGGGGTGATCGCGCCCCCGCCGCGCACAATGCGTTCAAGTATCTTGGTGTGAAAAGCGGTCGCCGGGTCGCTGACGAGCGTGGAATCTTTGCGCATGCGCTTGTCGATGGAACGTCCCGATGGCGTGTGCCATGCGGCCATCGTTAGCTTGAGTTCAGAGTGTTCGTCAATATTGACAACCTGCTGTACGGAGCCTTTGCCAACGGTTGTCGAGCCCAGCACGAGCCCGCGGTCCCAGTCTTGGACGGCGCCGGCGACAATTTCCGAAGCGGAAGCTGAACCGCCGTTGACCAAGATGATGAGGGGCTCGTCGGCAAAGAGAGCTGACTCGGAGGTCAGATATTTAGTGGTGTCTCGGAATGCACGTCCGGCGGTAAACACAACCATGCGCTCTTCGGGTAGGAATAGGTCGACAATATTTACGGCCTCGTCCAAATAGCCTCCCCCGTTTCCGCGCAGATCGAAGATGATGCGTTGCATACCCTGTTCGCGCAGGGATAGAAGAGCATCGCGTACCTCTGCGCTGCAGTTGCGCTGGAATCGGTCGAGCTTGACATACCCCGTCGAATCGGGAAAGAGGGTTTCTACTGCGATGCTGCCCATCTTGACTTCTTCGCGCACTACGGATAGGTCGAACGGCTCCTCAACGCCTGCGCGCCGGAGCGTTACGGTAACGATAGAACCGGGTTCACCGCGCATCTTATCAGCGGCGTCACCAGCCGACATCTCTTTCGTGCTCTCCCCATCAATGGCCAGAATGAGGTCGCCCGACTTGATGCCTGCACGAGCGGCCGGCGTGTCGTCATGGAGCAGGCTCCACACGGCGATGGCGCTGTCGGGACGCACAACTTGGATGCGAAAACCCAGACCGCCGTACTTGCCCTGAGTCTGAATGTTAAAGTTGTCGAGGTTGCGTTTTTCTAAAAATACGGAATACGGGTCGAGTATCTGCATCATACCGGCGATACCAAACCGGACCAAGGTGTCTGCTGGCGTGTGGTAAAAGGCCTTTTCGTCCAGCGATCGGGCAACCTGCATAAGCGTAGTGAAACGGCTTGCAAGAAGCTTTCGCGGGTGGGAGGATGCCTGCATAGCGTCGGTGTCTATTTCGTATTCGGATGCGGGATCCATGGCGGCAAAAAGACCGCGTGCTGCCGCCTGCATGAGCGTATCGGGGGGAATTTCTTCAAAATAATACTCGTGTATTCGCTGGGCTATGGGCCAGAGGACGGCTTTGTATTCCTGGTCAATCGAAGGGCTTGCCCCGATGGGTTGAGCGATTGAGAGACAGGTTAAGAGGAGGACGAAAGGGCGAACAGAGATGTTCAATACGATACTCCTTTATAAGGCACTGGCAAGCGGACCATTTCAACTTTTGTTTGATAATACTTTGTGAAAGTTACACAGTCAACTTGTTGCGCTCGTATGCTACGCACAGGCCGCGCAGCACAAGTGTACTGTCGCACTGCCAGTTGGAACGAGTTAGCGGGTAGAGCCGTTGAGCATCTCCGCCCGTCAGTATGGACTGAATGGGAATACCTGCGATTTCACTAAGTCGATCACGCAGTCCGTCGATTAGGCTCGCGGCGCCGAATAAGATGCCGGCTCGCATGCCGTCGGGGGTGTTGCCGGCGGGCAGAGGAGCGCAATCACCCAGTTCAATTTCCGGCAGCAGACTGGTGCCGGCGCGCAGCGACTTCAGCATCATCTGCAGGCCTGGGGCAATGGTGCCTCCGAGAAAGATGCCCTCTGCGCTTAGCAGGTCAACTGTGATGGCGGTACCCGCGTCAGCGATGATGAGCGCGGTATCCGGTGCCGCTTCGGCAAGAGCAGCCGAAGCGGCTAGCAGTCGGTCAATGCCAACGTGCTGCGGGTTGTCGTATCGGATCTGCAGGCCAAGGCCCCAGTCGCTATCGACGGAATGGGCGGCAATGTCACACCGATTACATGCAGCGATTAGGTCAGTTTCGATGTCGCGAACTACCGAGGCAATTAAGGCTCGCTTGACGGGCTGATGGTTGGCATGCTTCGCGATAAAGTCCATAAGCCATATCGCGTGATTCGTCTCGCCGGCCTGATCCGGTGTGCGGATCCGGTCTCGGGCTAGCAGCGCGCCGTCCGAAAAGAGTCCAAAATCAATGTGTGTGTTGCCTATGTCCAGAGCGATTAGCATGGTTGTTAACGAAGGTTAGGTTGGTTGACTTTAGCCTAGTGGTGCCGTAGATTGACTCCCGTTAAAAATACGTCACATATCGTATTAAACAACGTGCTCGGCAGTGCGAGCGCGAGCGCGTCCAGTCGTCTGGTGCGTCTCACGTGCCTCCACTGCACAAGGAGATGTACGGCCGTATGCCTCAAAAGCGTCTGACTTTTATCTTTATCCCCTCGGACGAAGGTCACGTGCGCGAATACCGTTTTGCACCCCAGCTTCTGTACGGTGTTGCATTTGTCCTGTCCTGTTTGATCCTATCTTCTACGTACTTTGCCTGGGGCTTTTCCCGAAAAACGGACCAAGAGGAAGCTCTGCTGCAGTTGCAGGCCGTGAATGCCGACCTGCTGCGCAACGTCGATATCGCAGAGCGAGAGGTGGCGGATTTCGAACGTGTGATGGCCCAGTTGGTCGCCGACGACGATCGGCTGCGAGATTATCATATGATGGAACCGCTCTCGCCCGATATACGTCTGGGCGGCGTGGGAGGTTCCGAAGACTTGCCAGAAGAAGATATCGCCGCTCTGCCTGAGGTGAAGCGAGAGATGCTGCGCGAACTCTCGACGCGGATTATGCGCCTAAAACAGATGGCGCGTTTTCAGGAGGAAAGCTTTGCGCAGATCGAGCGTCAGTATCTCGAGAGCGAAGGCGACCTACGGCATTTTCCCACGATCTGGCCCGTGCCTCAGAACCGTGCGTGGATCTCGTCGGGATTCGGCCATCGGATAGATCCTTTCACCGGTCGTAAAGCGCGTCATTTGGGCGTTGATTTTGCCGGTCGCACGGGGACTCCCATCTACGCTACGGGCGACGGAATTGTTACGCACGCCTACATGGACCGGAGACTGGGCAATATTCTGGTGATTGAGCACAGCGCAGAAGAGGTTAACGCGCAGGGAGAAAGCTATATTCGCCAGGGCAAGTTTCGCACGGAATATGGACATATGCAGAAGATGCTAGTTGGCGTGGGGGAACGTGTAAAGCGCAATCAGCGTATCGGCCTTATGGGCAGCACGGGGCGCTCTACCGGGCCGCATCTGCACTACGCTGTGCGATATATTGATCGCAAGCGGGGTGGAGTGAAAGGGTACGTAGATCCCAAGGACTTTTTGCTCGATCACGTCCAGCGAGACGCGGAGGCGCAGTCTGCTCAGGTTGCGGGATGGGAAGAAGAGTAACATTGATATTATTTTGTAAACCGGTTTGCCCGCGGGCGAGCCGGTTTTTTTTTGCTCTCTCTGAGCGTGATTAGACTTCTTGAGGAGAAATGTAATGACCGCTAGGCGTATGGCTTGCGTGCTGTGTGCATTGGCACTGTGTGTTGTGGGGTGCGCACACTATTCGACTTCGGGCGGGCTAGTTGGCGGTATACGGACCCTTGGCGTGCCGGTTGCAGAGAGTCGGGTAGCTGAGTTTGACATCGCCGAGGCCTTGAGCGAACAGACGGTTGAGGCGTATGCGCGCGACGGTCGTTTGCGCGTTGTTGATGAAGAAAGCGCCGATGCGCTCCTGGAACTCGTGGTCCTGAATATCGAAGACCGCCCCTTTACCTATACCGCTTCTGAACAGACGGAACAGTATCGTTTTCTGCTGAGCGTGCGCGGTCGCTTGGTTCGGTCCCTGGATGAAGAAGTGCTGATAGACTTTGCACCGATCGAGGGATGGGCAACGTACGATGCAGCGCTGTCCGATGCGGAGGGGCGCGATCTGGCTGTTGAAAAAGCGCTTGAGATGGTGGTAGAAGAGCTCGTTGACCGGAGCACGTCCAGCTGGTGAATTCTGGCTCTCTACGGGAGCGATGGAGACGCAGATTCTCCGTCGGCGTCGAGGGGCGCTGTCCTATCGGGATCGCGCCCTACAATAACGAGCGTTGCGACAACGACTAGCATACCCAATCCCAATCCGACATAGGTAGAGTAGAGCAGCGTGCTGCCCAAATAGCCGCACACGGCCGCTATGCACATAGTCGTAATTGCATAAGGCGCTTGGGTGCGCACATGGGCGATGTGATCGCAGGATGCTGCAATACTAGACAGCACCGTCGTATCGCTAATTGGAGAGCAGTGATCCCCAAAAATGGCTCCATCGAGGACGGCCGCTGCGACTAGGATTACCAGCGTGATATCTCCCATTTGATGGGCAACGGGCAGCATGGTCGGTAGGAGCAGAGCCATCGTCGTCCAAGATGTGCCGATAGAAAAAGCGACAGCAGCGGCTAGGCCAAATACAAGGAGGGGGAGAAAGCGCGGGTCGAGCACGCTTTCGAGTGCGCCGATCAGATAGTCTGAAGTGTGCACCGCTTGGCACATTTCTTTTATCGCCCAGGCTAGTACCAGAATGAGAAGAGCGTAGGAAAACCCCGTTATGCCGGAGACCCACGTGCGCAGGATGGCTGAGAGTGTAAGGGGACGGCGTCCGTCGCGCAGACTCTTTCGCGTGCGGGCGAATACAAACGCCAACCCTGAGCCTGCCAGAGAAGACAGAAACATGACTTTGGCACCGTCTGCGTTAGAGAAAATGGCTGTCCAGTAAACGCGACTGAAAAAGGCGTGCTCTCCGCGCGCTGCAATTACCGCCTCGGCGTTACGTGCGTCCCAGTGCATACCTGCCAACACGCCGAATATAACTAGGCCTACGGGGAGGGCAGCTACGGCCCAATGGCCGGCTATATCTGGATGGTCAGGCACTTGATGCGCGTCGCCGGTCATTGGTTGTGCACCGGGGGCTAAAGGCTGGTTGTGCTGGCGGGCGCGCCGTTCGGCCCGTAGCATCGGGCCATAATCGCGTCTCATAAGAGTCGAGACGAGAAGGAAAAACAGCGTTAGCAGACAGTAAAAGCGGGCAGGTAAAGCGCGAAAAAAGAGCTCGTAGCCAGAGATTCCCGTCCCCAAACTGTCCATTGCATCTCCGAATAGACCGACTTCGAAGCCTATCCAGGTGCTGATGACCGCAACGCCAGCGACCGGTGCTGCAGTAGAATCGACGAGATAGGCGAGTTTCTCTCTACTGATCCGAAAACGATCTGTGATGGGGCGCATCGTAGTGCCGACGACGATGGTATTTGCGTAATCGTCAAAAAAGATGGCCAGACCGAGTAGGGCCGTCGCCAGGCGCGTGGAACGAGCGCTGGCTGCTCTGCGCACGAGAGCTTCGGCAATGCCGCGGGTTCCCCCGGCAAGAGAAACGACCCGCACCATGCCGATAAGCGATGCGGTAAACCCGAGTATGAAAAGCTGGAACGAGTCGCGCAGCGGCGTCCAAACAAAATCGATGGCCGCCATGTATAGGGCGTGAAGAGGCCACATATAAACTGGGACATCGGTCGGTAGGGCAATTAATGCACCGGAGAAGAGCGCTAGGCAGAGCCCCCAAACTAGGCGACCGGAGGCAACGGCTACAAGGATGGCTAAGAGCGGTGGAAATAGACTCCAGCCATCCGTGCCGCCGCGCTCGGGCAAAAGTGCGCAAAGGAGCGCGGCAGCGGCCGGTAGAATGAGAAGACGTGCGCTAGGCATCGGCACGATGGAGAGGTCCGATCAGTCGTCCTGCGCGAGCGGTGTGACTTCGCGCGTTGGCATTGTGGACATTTCCAGTTTAAAGGCGAGTAGGTACATCATGGCACAGCCTATCAACCACCAGACGATCTGCCATATCCACGCCGTCGGTATGCCCCAAAGCCAGTTGGCAGGGTTCGTTTCGTTGCCGAGCACGGCAAAGGGACCTATGGCGAAGAGAAACCAAACCAGGGTGAGCAGCCATATTGGTTTCTTCCATTTCCTCTTCTCTGGAGATAAGATAGTGTGTTCTCGCAGAAAGTCGTGAAAGCGCGCGCGGTGGGCTTGGGTTTCTGCTTCTTCCCGCGTTAGTGCACTGACGAGAATTGTGACGAGGAGATTAAAGAAGATACCCCAACCTGCACTGTGTAGCGTAAGCGGATAGCGGCCAATACCAATCAGTCCGCCCAACTCCGTGATGTAGGTGAAAGTGACGGCTGTGAGTCCCGCTGCCAGTCCCCAAGCCACGCCTTTCCCCGTAAAAAAGCGTATATAGCAGATGCCCAACAGAGCAGGCCACATTTGGAAGCCATAGGACACGGCAAGGCCGCCGAGTAGGACCAGCAAGTCGCCCGAGGCCAAGCCCACGAGGAGCGCCAGGAATACGACGACGCCAACCGTGACGCGTCCAACGGCGACCTGAGCGGCCTGTGATGCTTCGCGGTTGAGGAAATGTCGATATAAATCGCGAGTGATAATTCCACTGGCAGTCGACATATAAGCCGCACCTGTCGACTGCATAGCGGCCAGCGCACATACGGCCAATAGGCCCAGAAACCAGGGAAACTTATCGGCCAGTGTATCGATTAAGTAGGGGACGAGGTAGTCAGAAGAAGGCAGGTTGAGCGGCGTGGTATCGGGTAAGAGGCCCATGTCGAGAATGCGTCCTCCCAATCCCTGCACTGCAGTGAAGAAAAACATGATGCCGCCAATAATGAGAGACGAGGCGAAAACCTGCTGCCAGGGAAAGGGGCCCGGATCGCGATTGGCAAAGGCCCACATGGAGAAAGCCGGCGCCGACTGAATGCCCATCAGGGCGAACATATAGGTCAGGATCATTAATCCGGTCCACGGACCGCCAGCGCTGTCGAAAAAGAGCGTGCCCGCCCTCTCTAGAAAGGAGTCCGATTCGGGTCGGGTCGGAATGGCGACCATGTCCGGTTTCTGCTGAGCGAGGCTCGCTAAGCCGCTTTTGAAAGCCTCCCAGCCGCCGACTAGGTCGAGTGCTATAAAGCCGAGAGCAATGATCCCTAGAGCTAGGAGTATGCACTGCGCGCAGTCGACATAGGCGACTGAACGAAGGCCGCCTGACGCGACGTAGATAAATACGACGATCGAGAGCATAATGGCGCCGCCTTCAACAGACGCAATGGCCATGTGTTCGATCGGCGTCCCTGCCAGCAGGCGGTTGAATAGCAGTCCTGAGGCTTTTAGCTGAATGCCGAGGTAGGGCACGCTGAAGACCAGAGCCACGACGACCGTAAGCATGCGCATAGCATCGCTGCGGTAGTAGTCGCTAAACATTTCCCCGGGCGTTATATACCCAAATCGCTTGCCAAGGAGCCACTGCCGCTTCAGGAACAGGACTCCTGTGAAAGGGATTGTTATTGCGTAAAAAGAAGCGAACGCGTAGGGCAGGCCCACGTTGTATATTGTGCCCGGGTGTCCAACAAAAGTCCAACCGCTAAACGAAGTTGCCGTGGCCGCTAGTACAAAAACCCAGAGGCCGATACCGCGTCCGGCGATAAAGTAGTCGCTGGCCGTTTTACTCGTGCGAGCTCCCTTAATGCCCCAGAATATGCAGTAGCTCCAATAGCCCAGCGTGAAAACGACAAGCCATACCAGTTTTTCCATGTTCCCTCCCGTTCATGGATGCGTGGTGATGTCCGTTGATAGGTATGCAGCGCTCTAAGCTCCGTGCGTTGGGGCTTAGGGCGCTATAGGTCGCCGCGAATTTTCTCTGCTTTGGCCACCCGCTCAATGGCAATGCTAAAAGCTGCCGTGCGCATGCGCGCCGAGCGCTCCTTCATAATGCTGCGCACCGATTGATAGGCTTGCAGCATGTATTTTTCCAACTGCTCGTTGACGCGGTCTTCCTCCCAGGAAAAGGCCTGGACGTTTTGAACCCACTCAAAATAGGACACAGTGACGCCGCCCGCGTTCGCGAGGATATCGGGCACGACGAGAATATTGCGCTCGTTGAGAATCTCGTCACCTATGGTAGTGATTGGGGAGTTTGCGGCTTCTACGACCATGCGTGCGCGCACGTCACCGGCATTGTCGCGCGTGATTACGCCGCCCAGAGCCGCTGGTATGAGAATGTCGCATTCCTGTTCAAGTAGGGTATCTGATTCTATAGCCTCGCCGGGAAAGCCGCCGATAGAACGTTCGGATCGAGCGTGTCTTAGGAGCGCGGGTATATCGAATCCATCTCCGTTAAAGAGCGCGCCCGTGTGGTCGCCGACGGCGACGATTTTCGCCCCCTGTTCGCTCAGGAGCTGTGCCGTATAGGATCCGACGTTCCCAAAGCCTTGGATAACAATTCGCGCTCCTTCTATCTCGATTCCTTCATCAGCCGCTGCTGCCTGCGTTACGATCGATACGCCGCGGCCGGTAGCGGCTTCGCGACCGAACGAGCCACCCAGCTCTATGGGTTTACCCGTTACAATGCCCGGTGCGTATCCGAACTGCGTGCTATACTGATCCATGATCCAAGCCATGGTTTGAGCGCTGGTATTGACGTCGGGGGCCGGTATGTCCTGCTGTACGCCGAGCGCGAAGCCAATGCGTGAGGTAAACTTTCGCGTTAGGCGCTCGAGTTCGCGTACGGTTAGCCCATTCGGATCGCAGGTGATGCCGCCTTTGGCACCGCCGAAGGGCACGTTGACTAGCGCCGTTTTCCAAGTCATCAGCGAAGCCAATGAACGGACTTCGTCAAAGTCGACTTCCGGGTGATAGCGCAGGCCACCTTTCATGGGACCGCGTGCAGCATTGTGCTGAACGCGATACCCCAGAAAAATCTCCAGACTACCATCCTCTAAGCGGAGGGGAACTTCTACTTGAATTTCTCTGAAGGGGGTTTTGAGCAGCAGGCGAGTGTCTGTGTCGAGGCCAATCAGATCGGCCGCTTTATCGAATAGGCGATTGGTATTCTCGTAGTTGTTGATCTTGCTGCTCATATACCCTCATTCGGCCTGACCGAGATTGTAGAGCATATTGGTTATCTTCCAATCTCCATCGCGCTTACTGAGCGTCCACATGACGTTTCGCTCGAGCGCGTGCTCTGCGTCGCCTCGTTTGTGCGTAACGGTTACCGCTTCACGCCCGATGGCCAGCGCTTCGAGTCCCTCCGGGCCGACCTGCGTGGAAATCAGCTGGCGGTCGATCTGGTATGTTACGTGGGGTGAGCGTTTGGCGAGATACTTCTCAAACTCTTGCGTGCCGCTAAATATGATCTTCCAACTCGCTGGATTCAGCGAGTCCAAGCCGTCGTAACCGCTAAAATATTCGGCATACAGGGAGAGTAGATCACTCTGGTCTCCGTTTTCCCTGGCCGTTTCCTCACGATCGAGTAGAGCTTGGACCTCGGAGTTTGTCGCGGATTCGACCGTGGATGACTGGTCGCCTAAGTCGGCAACAAAAGACGTGACGAGCCAGCGATCCTCGCGCTTTAGGAGCGTCCAGAGGCGTTCCTCATACAGCGGTCTGCCGTCGCCGCTCTGGCGGTTAATAACTTGGCCAGAATCAATGGTCGTTGCCGTTGCTACGTTTCCACGAACCTGAATATTTGGCACGGTCCGCTCCGTATCGTAGCGATTGGCTTGAAGATCGCGCTCTAGGCTCGTCGCGAAGGATGAACGGCTTTCAAAGCGTATTTGCCACGCGCGTGGGTCAGTGCTCTCGTTGCCACTGTAGGCTGCAAAATCTTCGTCATAAGCGGACAGGACGAGCTCTGCATCACCGCGTCTGTGGCCGGAAAGATCGGCGCTCAGGGTCTGTCGTATGAGAATGGTCTCCGGCGTCTCGGCCGCTTCGCCGACCGTGCTGCCCGCCAGCAGAAGCGTTACAGAAAGTCGTGTGAGGTGCGTTTTTAAGCTCATATCAGCCCTGTCCCCTCTCTGTAGAATTCAGTTGGCGAAGCGCCCATTCTGCATAGTAAGCAACCGTCGAATCTGGATCCTTGAGCAAGGCTTCCAGCGGCATGCGACTCTCTGGGAGGCCAATGTGACCCAAGGCTATCACAGCATTGGCGCGAACCTGTGCGTCGCTGTCCCCGGTGGCCGTTTGCAGCGCGGCAACGGCGTCGAGCACGCGCGCCTGCCCGAGCACCTGCGCCGCACCCGCTCGCGCGAGGGCTTCTTGGCTGGCCAGCGCGCTGATAAGCTGCGCTTGGACCGTGCCCGTGTTCTTCTGAACGCCGGAGAGAAACTTAACCGCATTGGTGCGGAGAATGGGGTCGGGGTCGCGCATGGAATCAAAGAGAAAATCAACGCCGGCCTGTTCGCCCATCTCGGCAAGAGCAGCAGCCGTGCTGAAGCGGACCTGATTACTCGGGTCGTCAAGGCACTGCACCAGCGGATCTACGTGCTGACTGTCACCCAATTCGCCCAGGGCGAGCGCGGCCCGTCGACGCATCTCGGGATCTTCGTTGTTAAGCTGCTCAACGAGTTCGGCGCTAACTTTACCAATGGTCTGTTGCAGAGCGGCCCCGTTCGGCCCTTCCTGGTCGGTCAACTGGCCAAGAAGGGGGACGCCGAAATGTTTGGCTTCAGCCAGGCCATTTAGAGCGACGTTGACGTGGATGTCGTTGCTCCCGGCCAGCGCGGAGGCGATCTCTTCATACCCCGTCTGATCGTCCATTTTCATGAGCGCAATAGAGGCGTGTAGGCGAATAAGTGGATTCTCATCGGATATCTGCCCCTTGAGGGCGTCAATGCCTGCCTGTGCAAATCCCATCTCGCCGATGGCCCAGATGCAGGCAATGCGCTCCGGCTCAGTATAGTCGCTAGAAATACGCCCCGTTAGTGCTCCGGTTACGCCGCGCGGCTTGATGCGGCCGAGAACGCGTGCGCTGCCGGTGCGGAGTTTTTCTTGCTCTTGACGAAACTCGCGGTAGTTCTCTCCCACATAGTGTCCGGGGTTGAGCTGAGCGGTGAGTTGGCGCGCGGCGGGGCGCCCAATGGCGATCAGCCCGTCGACTGATTCTTGCCAAGCCGGCGAATCGATAGGATTGGCCGCCATCTGTTCTACGTAGTCTGTTATTTGTTGCTCAGTTGTGCTGCAGGCAGATAGAAACAGACTGGCACAAAGAGCGGTTAGAGCAGTAAAAAAGCGCATAACTACTTTCTATGTGTTGAAGTTTAATCCTCTGTGCGCTGCGACTTGCGATTGGGCGTAATTTAATGGGTCAAAGAGTTCAGATCAACCATTTATATGCTAGGTGGGTGCGCGCGCTGTCACAGTGATCTGCGTGGAAGACCAAGGTATTGTTTTGTGCGCGATTTCTCTCTCAAAGGCTTGGCGCACGGTCCGCAATTCGTCTGAGTCTAAATACTGACTCAAATAGTTGGAATACGTCGGTCGCTTTTCTCCACCTGGATCAAACCAGTGGGCCAACTGCTGAGGAGTGATAAGACGCTGGCTGAGCAGGTCTTCACGGTGTAGGTGAATAGCTTCTAGTCCGGCTTCGCTAAGGTAGCCGCTCAATAGTTCTTCGCCCCAGGCAACGTGCGGGTTCTCTCTGTCCGCGTAAATGGCCTCTTCAGCATCGACTAGCCGCTGGCGCAGCGCAGGAGGAAGAGCCTCCGAAGAGAGCAGAGAATGCAGTCGCTGTGCCCGACGGGAAAGCGTTTCTACCAAGGCTAGCCGTCCGTTCGGGGCGAGGCGGCTGGCCAGCTCAGACAGGACCATGCGTTTGTCCTCCAAGCCTCCAATTGCGTTTCGGCCGCATATGCCGTCAAAGCGAAGATTCGTTTCGATCGCGTCTAGGCGTTGGCCGATATGGTCCAGCGGTCCGTAGACGATACGCGGTCGTTCTACATCGGGCAGGTGAGCGGCCACTTCCTGCAGAGCAATGGCGGAAGCTTTGTCTGTCGTATGCATCCAAACGCCCCCTTCTGGAGTGCGGCGGAGCGCTTCCCAGGCGAGTAGGCCCGTTCCTGAGTTGAGGTCTAAAATTAGATGGTGTCTTTCCAGTGAGAGCGCTTCAATGATGCGTTCTCGCACCCTTTCTAAATGATCTCCCTGCTGCCCGGCAGCGCGCTCTAACCACGCGTCGCGCGCCTTATTTGGCGGTGAAAAGCTGAGGATCTCTGGAGCCGTTTGGCTCTCCATTATAGCGGCCAGCTGCAGTTCGCGTTTGCGCTGAACTTCGGCGCCTAACGCCCTCTCACTTCCGCTATCCGAGGGTTGGTAAAATACGCGCCCCTGCAGGCTGCTGGGAAGATACTGTTGAGCGACCCAGTGATCGCGAAATGCATGGGGATACAGGTAGTTTGCTCCATGTCCAAATCCCTCACTATCTCGGCTGGCGTCCTTGAGATGATTGGGCACCTCTTCTTCGTGCTCTTTTTCGACCGCAGCTAGGGCATCGAAAAAGGCCATGGTCGAATTACTCTTGGGTGCTGTAGCCATATAGAGAGCAGCGTGAGAGAGCGGAAAGCGGCCCTCGGGTAGGCCAACGCGATCAAATGCGCTGGCCGCATCCATTACCACTTGCAGCGCGTTTGGGTCCGCCAACCCAATGTCTTCGCTGGCGAATATAATCATGCGCCTGAAAATAAAGAGAGGGTCTTCTCCGGCGTAGACCATGCGCGCAAGCCAGTAGAGAGTTGCATCGGGATCTGAGCCGCGCATTGACTTGATAAACGCGCTGATCGTGTCGAAGTGATAATCCCCCTCTTTGTCGTATAGGAGCGCGCGCTGCTGGATAGATTCTTCGGCGACCTCGAGGGTTACGACGATTCGACCTTGCGTGTCGGGCTCGGTGGTCTCTACAGCGAGCTCGAGTGCGTTGAGCAACGCGCGTGCGTCGCCGTTGGCCACGTCGACGAGGTGGTCTAGTGCCGCTTCCTCTATATTTACTTTGGTGTGAGCATAGCCATTCGGCGCTTTCAGTGCGTGGACGACTACGCGCCGGAGGTCGTCTTCACCCAGACTTTTTAATTGAAAGACCCTACTGCGGGAAAGAAGGGGCCGATTCACGGAGAAATAGGGGTTTTCGGTAGTTGCTCCGATCAGAATGACGATACCATTTTCTACCCAGGGGAGCAGGGCATCCTGTTGGGCTTTATTAAAGCGATGGACCTCGTCTATGAATAAGATCGTGCGCTGTGCGTGCAGTTTCTGCCGCTCTTGCGCCTCGTCAATGGCCGTGCGTATATCGCCAACGCCGGCCAAGACTGCATTGATCGAAATAAAGTGCGATCGCGTTGAATGGGCGATAACGGATGCGAGCGTAGTTTTACCGGTGCCCGGTGGCCCGTAAAAAATCAGTGAAGAGAGCTGATCTGCCTGAATTGCGCGCCGCAGGAGACGGCCGGGCCCGAGTATGTGGTCTTGGCCTACATATTCGTCGAGTGTGCGGGGTCTAAGGCGGGCAGCCAGCGGTTGCTCGCGTTCCTGTCGCTCTGCGAGGCTGGCGTCAAAGAGATCCATAAACGTGTCATTTCTGGAGAAGTTCTGGGCTGTGAAGACTATAAGTAAGTGGAAACTCTAATGCCAGAAAATAGCGATGTGCAGGCCTTTGGCTGCAAGCAGTGGATAGATCTATTGACCAATTCTCAGGTGGTATAGCGGAGACATATGGCCAAGAAACATCGGTATTCCCCGTCCACGAAAAAGCGTCGCGCGGCGTCTGCTCCCGTGCCCCAGAAGTCAAATCCATTCGTATGGGTGGCCGCGGTATTAGAGGGGTGTCAGGATATAGCGCGAGAGGAAATGGGGCGTAGGCTGCGTCAAGCATGTGTCCCGCTGACGCATCGCCGGCGCGATGAAATTCATTTTCGCTTTGCTGGTGAGGCGGATATGCTGCTTGGTTTACGCACCGTTCAGTCGCTTTTTCTGCGCAGAGACTTTTCCGTGCAGCGTCCGCGCACGCTG
>CALDFW010000111.1 GCA_937942165.1 uncultured bacterium
GGGTATTTTACAGATCAGCGTCCTCGATCGCGTGCCGGAACGCGCGGCCATTCACACCAGCGTAGAGCTTGCAAAACGCCAGGGGGTACGCTCTGCAAGCGGCTTGATTAACGCCGTGCTACGGTCCTTCCAACGCGAACCGCACCGCGTTCAGTATCCTGACCCAGAGGCTGAAAGCGCTCGCCATCTATCGCTGTACTACTCACATCCAATCTGGCTGGTAGAACGTTGGATGGAGCGATGGGGCTTGGAAAAGACGCGGGATATGTTAATCAGAAACAACGAGTATGCCCCCCTCTGGCTTCGTCTCAACCCGCTGCGCAGCACATCTGCTGCCCTGTGCGCTGAGCTGCGATTAGAGCCTGGACCAGAGGACTACTTCCGCGCATTGGATCCACGGCAAGCTCTCAATTCCGCAGCCTTCAACAAGGGCCATTTCCAAGTTCAAGATCCCAGTGCAGGCCTAGCCGTGGCCCTCTTGGATCCACAGCCGGGAGAGCGCATACTAGATGCGTGTAGCGCTCCCGGGGGAAAAACCGCGCAGATAGCCGAGCGGATGCTCGACAAAGGCCTCATTGTTGCAGCCGACCTTTCTCATGTCCGCTTACGCCTCCTGCGCGAAAATACGCAGCGCCTAGCGCTTAAATCCATCCATCCGGTCACTTGGGACGGCTCGGTTACCAGCGGCAACCTGTTTGACCGCGTCTTGGTAGACGCCCCCTGCAGCGGTACGGGCACACTAGGACGCCACCCCGATGCGCGCTGGAACAGAGCTCCTGAACAGTTCCCTCTGCTCATCGAGCGCCAGCAGTCCATATTAGCCGCCGCATTTGCTCAGCTCCGCCCGGGGGGCACGCTTGTCTACAGCACCTGTAGTCTGGAACACATGGAGAATGAAGCCATTGTAGAGCATTTTATCAGCCATACTCCAGATGCCCAGATCGAAGAGGCCCACCGCAGCCTACCGGACGACGCGCGGGTCGGGCGCTACGTCCAAACTGTGCCCGGCCAACACCTGGGTGATGGCGCATTTGCCGCTCGGATACACAGGGTGAAATCATGAGAACGTTTTTTGCAAACGGAGTATTGATTGCCGCTTCTGCGCTCGTCGCAGCCCTTCTCATGCTCGGGTTAGTGGATGCCGTCGTTATGCCTCATATCGTCGACGTAGCCAATGTCAAGGTGCCTCGACTCCACTCCTTAAGCGCCTCGCAGGCTTCCCAACGTCTCCAGCAGTGGGGATTGAAAATAGCTACTGGCGACAGCATATACCACGAGCGCATACCTCTGGGTTCGGTAATCGACCACCTGCCCGAGGCGGGACAGCGCGTTAAAAAAGGCCGCGCCGTCACCGTTCTTCTGAGCAAAGGGCCACGCTATTATACGACCCCCAGCCTACAGGGAGTAAGCCTGCGCGAAGCGCGTTTGCAGCTCGAATCCAACCAGCTTCAAACGGGTAACATCCTCTATGTCTCTTCAAACGAAATACCCGAGACTGCTGTCATTGATCAACATCCAACAGCGGGCACCCCTCTCAAGCGTGACAGCCGCGTTGATCTGCGCATAAGCAACGGTCCTCCATCCGCTATGAAAACAACGCCCAAACTCATTGCCCTGCCCATTGATTCAGCTGAAGACACGCTCCGCAAATACGAAATGCAGTTGGGCCGCATCGAGAGCCAAATCGACAATAGCTCACCACCGGGCACAATTATTAGTCAAGCACCCAAGCCAGGCACCCAAACACCCCGAAATACGCGCATCCATTTGCGCGTAAGCGCTCAGCATCCCCAAAACGGAGCTCGTTGATATGTCAACTCATCCCACACGCATCGCTCCCTCTCTTCTGGCGGCTGACTTTTCCTGCCTCGCACAGCAGATAGATCGCGTTGAGCAGGCCGGTGCCGACTGGCTGCACCTGGACGTGATGGACGGGCGCTTTGTCCCAAATATCAGCTTCGGCATCCCCATCCTCGAGTCCATACGACCGAAGACACGGCTTTTTTTTGATGTCCACCTTATGATCGTCGATCCACAACCCTACCTAGCACCTTTTAAAGATGCCGGGGCCAATTCGCTGACCATTCACATAGAAACATGCCCCCAACCCACTTCCATACTGCGCGAGATACGGGCCATGGATCTTCAATGCGGTTTGGTCCTAAACCCTTCTACGCCCGTAGAAACACTGTTTCCCTTTCTCGGCGAACTCGACCTAGTCCTCGTCATGTCCGTCGAACCCGGATTTGGAGGGCAGTCCTTCCAACCCCAAGCGCTGCAAAAGGTTGAAGCACTCCGCGATGAAATTGAGCGACAGGCCATACATCTTCCCATTCAAATTGACGGCGGAGTCAACCCACAGAATGCGACCTCGTGCCGCAGTGCCGGCGTCAGCATACTCGTGGCAGGATCGGCCGTTTTTCGCGCCGAAGATCCAAGTCGCGCGATTGCCGATTTACGGACTTGAGATCCTTGGCTATTACTATTGCTCTAATAAACTAACCACTATATATTAGTTGTTTCGTTGATTTTGTAGACCTGCATCCTATCGAGACCGTTATACAGGCTCGGAAATAGGCCTTAATCTCAGCCATGTTTGATCGACTCAGCGATCGCTTCGACGACATTTTCCGCCAACTGCGCGGTCAGGGGCGAATTACCGAGCGCAATATAGACGAATCTTTGCGCGAGATTCGCCGTTCACTGCTCGAAGCCGACGTCAACTTTAACGTGGCCCGCAGCTTTATCCAGCGCGTCAAGGAGCAGGCCCTAGGTCAGCAGGTCGCCAAAAGTCTTACGGCCGGCCAGCAGTTAGTTAAGATCGTGCACGACGAACTCATCGTGCTCTTGGGCGGCAACAGCGCGCCGATTAGACTCGCCGACCACCCGCCAACGGTCATAATGATGGTCGGACTACAGGGCGGCGGTAAAACGACTATGGCCGCCAAGCTGGCCCGCCAGTTTAAGGAACAGGGCCGCCCCGCACTGCTAGTAGCCGCCGACATATATCGACCGGCCGCCATAGATCAGCTGCAAACGCTTGGCACTCAAATCGACGTGCCCGTTTTCAGCACACCTCCGGGAACGGACCCGGTCGACATATGCAGTCAAGGCTTGGCACAAGGTCGCGCAACCAATCGCAGCGTGGTCATTGTCGATACGGCGGGGCGCCTGAGTATCGATGAACAGATGATGGAAGAGCTGGCACGCGTCAAAGAGGCAATTACGCCGCACGAAATCCTCTTTACTGCCGACAGTATGATTGGCCAAGATGCCGTCGAAACGGCAAAGCGCTTCCACGACTTACTCGCCTTTAGCGGCGTAGTGCTGACCAAGATGGACAGCGACGCGCGCGGCGGAGCTGCCCTGTCTATTCGCGAAGTGACGGGCGAACCGATCAAATTTATCGGAACCGGCGAGAAGGTAGAAGACATCGAGGCCTTCCACCCCGACCGCATGGCATCGCGCATCCTCGGGATGGGAGATGTCCTATCGCTGGTAGAGCGCGCCGAAGCGGTGATTGAACGGGACAAGGCCGCTCAAATGGAAGAGCGCCTGCGCAAGGCGAGCTTCACATTTGAAGACTTTTTGGACCAGCTGCAAGCAGTAAAGAAAATGGGGCCACTCGACCAACTCATCGGCATGATTCCCGGCGCGGGTAAAGCCATGAAGGGCATGCAAGTTGACGACAACGCCTTTGGACAGGTCGAGGCTATTATAAGCTCTATGACCCTTGAGGAGCGCCGACGCCCACAGGTGCTCAACGGCAGTCGCCGCAAGCGCATAGCGCGCGGTAGCGGGACTACGATTCAGGATGTTAACCGACTCGTCAAACAGTTTCAGCAGATGCAGAAAATGATGAAACAGATGAGCCGGAATAAGACGGGCAAAATGGGAAAAAAATTTAGAATGCCCTTTCCGGGCTGAACACTAAAAAGGAGAAAACTCCGTTGGTTAAACTTCGCCTCACCAGATTGGGAAAGAAGAAGCAGCCCTTCTATCGCATCGTAGCCATGAATAGCACGACGGGACGTCAGGGCCATGCACTGGGTTACATAGGCACCTACAATCCCTTGCATTCAAGCGTAGACATTAACGAAGAAAATGCACTCCTCTGGCTCAATCGCGGTGCAGAGATGACCGAGACCGTAGAAGCGCTTTTTCGCAGTCAAGGTTTGCTGGCTCGATGGAAAGGTCTTGAGGGCACCGTCAACGAAAACGCGTTAAAGACGGACAAGCCAAAGCGTCGTCGCAAACTGGCTGCCGCTGCTGCCGCACCCGCTGTAGAGGCAGAGACAGAAACCAGCGCTGAAGCAGCAGCCGAAGAAGCCGGCGGCGAAAGCGAAGAGTAGGCAGGAGCAGCGAGCGTTTTGGACGCTACGCAGCGCATCGCCGTCGCCTATATAAGTCGCAGCAAAGGTGTGCGTGGCCAGGTCAAGGCCGAACCTCTGACCGCAGACCTCCAGCGTTACGACGCGCTCGAATCCGTTGTGATTCAGAAGTCCGGCCAGCCGGATCGTACTTTCGAACTCGAGCACTGGCACCGCGAAGCACCGAGCATCATTCTTAAATTTGCCGGCGTAGACGCTCCTGAAACGGCGCGCGACTTGTTGGTAAAAGGATACGTGACAGTCGATAGAGAGCAGGTCCCGACCTTACCGACCGATTCGTATTACATCTTCGAGTTAGTCGGCTGCACGGTCGAAGACGAATCTGGGACTCCTGTCGGAGTCGTTGAAGAGGTGTTGGAAATGCCCTCAACGGACGTATACGTGGTGCGTGGACCCCACGGAGAGATTCTGATACCGGCTGTGAAAGACTATGTAAAAACGGTGGAAACCGGCCAGCGCCGCATTGTTGTTGGCGGCATTGAAGAGCTCGTACCATAACGTGCAAATTGACGTTGTAACGCTCTTTCCGGATTTTTTTCAAACACCGCTTCAGGCCAGTATATTGGCCAGAGCAACGCGCAGCGGACTGCTCTCGGTAAACGCGCATAACCCGCGTGATTTTGCGACCGACAAACATCAAAGCGTGGACGACGAGCCCTACGGCGGCGGCGGTGGCATGGTTTTGAAGCCCGAGCCCCTATTCGCCCTGTGGAAAGCACGAAAGTTGGAGAAAGCACACTGCATTTATCTTACGGCCGATGGGGAGAAGTTAGACCATCGCCTGAGCGTTGAGCTTTCCCTGCAAGAGCATTTAGTCCTGCTATGCGGACATTACAAAGGAGTCGACGAGCGCGTTAGGACGCGTCTGATAGATCGCGAAGTATCTATTGGAGACTATGTCCTAACCGGTGGCGAACCAGCGGCGCTTGTCCTCATAGATGCTGTTGTTCGCCTCGTACCAGGAGTGTTGGGCAATTTTAGCTCGGCGCTCGAGGATTCTTTCCAAGATGCACTCCTCGACTGCCCCTGGTATACAAGACCTGCTGAATTTAACGGAGAATCCGTTCCGCAGGTGCTGCAAAGTGGCGATCATCAACGCGTGCAGCAGTGGCGTCGCAAACAGGCTTTGCGTAAAACGTATGAGCGTCGTCCCGATCTCTTGGACAAGGCAGATCTGGACGATAACGAAAAGAAACAACTCTCCCAATGGGAACGTGAAGGGCTGGAATAAGCCCCTTAAATTAGAAGGTATACAATGGACGCAAGCATTATGCGCGAGCTGACTTCAGATCAGCTTAAGACCGACTTACCCGACTTTTCAGCCGGCGATACGCTGCGTATTCACGTGCGCGTTATCGAGGGAGACAAAGAGCGCATTCAGGTTTTTGAAGGTACCGTTATCCAGCGCAAAGGAAGTGGCATACAAGAGACCATCACTGTGCGTAAGATAACCCAAGGCGTTGCAACTGAGCGTATCTTTCCCCTACATTCCCCGCGCATTGCAGAAATTGAGTGCACGCGTCGCGGTCGTGTCCGTCGCGCACGCTTATTTTACCTGCGCAGCCGCAAGGGCCGAGCCGCCCGTATTCGAGAGAAGCGCTAGGGCGGAGCCGTAACTGTGGAACCAACAGATCCTCCCTTTACGCGAAAGAACTGGCTTATATTGGCCGCGGGGCTAGTGAGTATTGCGCTTGGCTATGTATTTCTGCGCATACCACCAGCAGATGGCTTTCTATCGCTCACACTGGCTCCCCTGCTCTTGGTTGCAGGCTATTGTGCACTGTTGCCTTTGGCTATCCTACACAGAGACCAGCAGAATGAAAAAGACCCATCTGCTTAAAAACACTATCACGGAACAGATGAGATGCGTATTCTAATCGCCGAAGATGACGCTACATCGCGTTTGTTGCTCGAAAAAACGTTGGGGCAGTGGGGATACGACGTCACGATTACCAAAGACGGCGACGAAGCGTGGGATGTGCTACAGAGCGAAGAGGCTCCAAACTTAGCAGTACTCGATTGGATGATGCCCAACACCGACGGAATTGATGTCTGCCGTCGAGCGCGCGATTTGGAGAAACTCCAGCACTTGTACATCATCATGCTCACCACGCGCGACACTAAAGAAGACCTTGCAGAAGCGCTTGAGGCAGGAGCCGACGACTACATCAACAAACCGTTTAACCGCAAAGAGCTTCAGGCGCGCATAAACGTCGGCATGCGCATGTTAAACCTGCAGATGACGCTCTCTAAACGCGTTCAAGAGCTAGAAGAATCTATTCAACGCGAGCGACAGCTGCAGGGCCTGCTGCCCATATGCTCTTACTGTAAGAAAATCCGCGATGATAATAATTACTGGTCTCAGGTTGAACGCTACATAGAGCACCATGCCGACGTCGCGTTTAGCCACAGTATCTGTCCAGACTGCTATGAATCTGTCGTCAAGCCAGAGATTGCAGCATTGAAAAGCTCCGTAGAGCAGTCCAAAAGCACGGACGCTTCAAAATAACCGTCAGCACCACTCCACATGAAAAAAGTATCTGCAGGCCCCGTCTTAGATGAGCAACCTGAGGTTGGGCACGAACGGGACCTATACGGGAATCAACTCTCGACGGAGTATGCAGCCGATCTTTTATCCGTCGAGGATGACGATGTAGCCGCGTTTTTTGAACGCGGCTACATCGCTTTCGAACGCGCTTTTTCTCCCGCTGAAGTGCGGGATGCTCTGTCTGCAATCGACGACCTCACAGCGGGAGAGAGTGGGTCGTTTCGAGGCGTGCAATACGAAGCGTCAGGCGAGGACGAAACCGAACGTCCCGTGCGCAAGCTGATGAGTTTCGTCGAGCACGACGCACGCCTTGCAGCCCTCGCAGAACACGCCGATCTGCATGCATTTATGCAGCGCCTCCTAGGCGATACTCCCGAACTATTTCAAGATATGGCTCTGTTAAAAAACCCGGGAGGCCGAGAGAAACCCTGGCATCAAGACAGTGCCTATTTTAATCTCGCAATTGACACTACCGTTCTGGGTGTGTGGATTGCCCTCGATCAGGCCACGCTCGACAACGGCTGTTTGCACGTCCTACCCGGCACCCATCGCATGGGTCCGGCTGAGCATTTTAAAGTGCGCGACTGGCAACTATGCGATAGCGCGGTAGAGCGCCGACTCGATGTCGCGGTGCCCCTCCCACCGGGCGGATGTCTGATCTGGCACGGCCTGCTTCATCACGGCAGTCCAACCAATCACTCCTCTCAGTCTCGCCGCGCGCTGCAATTTCACTATCGCCCGGTCTCAAGCAGTTCCATTAGCACCGAGGAGCGCATGCAGCACTTTGGCGGTGCCGTGCGCGGCGCAGAGTGCTAATCTATATCAGCGACGCAGGGCTAAAATATCTTCCCCTAAAAAAGTCCCTCCCACCTGCTCTGCAGCTAGGCGTGCAGCCGCGCGTACCGCAGCGGAAATCGGCTTCTTCTCCACGATCCGCGCGCTGAGGTAAGAGGCGAAAAAAACGTCTCCTGCTCCCGTTGGATCGCAGACACGCGTAACCGGCTCGGCCTCGAAATGATGCGTCCCTCTCAGGTCTTGTACGTATCCTCCTAGCGAACCCTTTGTCACTACGACTTCTCGTAAATTATACCGCTCTATAAGCTGTCCGATATCGCACTTAGCCCAAACGGAGAGTAGGTCCAGTTCATCCTGAGAGAGTTTTATACACTCGGCTGCCTGCAACACCCCCTCGACAGAGGCCGAAACTCTTGCCCGAACAAAGCCATTTTCAACCCGACGTACATACCCTTGCAAATCGGCACATAGAGTTAGATTTCCCCTTGACGACATCCACGCTAAAGCATCTTCGTCTATATCATGCGGATGGAGCGGGCCCAATAGTACATACTCTGATGCTCGAACCGCCCCTTGTAGATCTGCCCGCTCAATCGGCCGAGCCGCTAGGGGCATTTCCTGCTGCCGTTCATCGCCCTCAACCCTATTAATAAAGTGTGTAGTGACGGTATTATCTCCCAGGTACAGCTGGCCTCCCTCTTTGCGAAGGGGCATGATTACATCGCTATCGTTCGCCGCAATATTGGCACATACGGCGACTTCATGTCCGGAGCGCAGCAGAGTTAATCCGCCATATACGACCACTCCACCAGCCTTGTATACTCGCTCCTCACCCCGAATAATGCAGTCTACCGTCGCCGAACCGACAACAAGCCACCGGCTTCTAGGCAGATTAGAAGATCTCATCGGCTCCAAATTCCTGAACGGACAGATAGACAGATACTCTCCCCACTAAGAATTGCTTTTCCACCGTGTAATTTCACCTTCCTCACTAGACCAAAACACCGTTTCACCCCCACTTGACATGCTCTTATCCACTCACCATGCTTACAGACAAAATAAATAGGTCAAAGGATTTCTCATGCTCACCGCATCTATATGCGAAATAGGCATACCCGTTCGCTCTGTCAACTGGGTACATCTCCACCCTGGCACGACTGCTGATGGTACGACCTGTCTCTACGCAGTGATGGGCCAACAGGCCGCCGGGCTCTTTGTCCTCCAGATCGACCTCGAAAGCGGAGCGTGCCGACAGTTCACTGCCGATCTGGCCGAGGCGAACTACCCGACGGCCACGCATATGAGCCGATCTGGTAAGCTCTATATCGGTTCGGCCTATGCGGGCCACCTGCTGTGTTTTGACCCCCTTCAAGATGCGTTGGTCGATCTAGGTGCGATCCATCCCCAGGCGGCCACCTTTCCCTGTCGCATAGACGAAGACGAGCGCGGATGCCTCTGGATCGGCAGCTATCCCGGAGCCGACCTAACGATGTACGATCCCCACAGCGGGGTATTTGAGCATCATGGCCGCATAGATGGAGAGGATATGTACAACTACCCTCTCGTCGATCGCGACGGCAGCATTGCCAACCTCGTGCGCATGACTAAACCCCACGTTGTGCGCTATGACCCGGCAACGGGTGATCGCACTATTCTAGGCCCTGTTTCCGTTAAAGGCGAGAGCGAATTAGATCTTATTCGCGGCAGAGATGACGCCTTGTATATCGCCTCGACGCTGGGTAATTTTTGCATTGAGAATGGACGAGCTGTCCCGGTCGAACAATTGCCAGAGACGCAGCCTGGAGCCGCTCTACCCGACGGAACTCGTTTTGCTTTTGCCGATGCCAAAGAGCAGCGCTATAAAACACTTGTCCTTAGCGCTCCCAACGGCAGCGAACGCCATATTGAACTGTCGTATGAAGCTAGCGGGAGTCGAATCTTCTACGTGCATAGAGGGCCCGATGACTGTATCTACGGATCCAGCATTTTGCCCTTACATCTGTTTCGGCACTGTCCCCAAAGCGGAGAACTCGTCGATTTAGGCGTCTGCTCTACGTCGACGGGCGAGGCCTATTCGATGGACAATCTAAACGGAAAAATGTATATCTCGTCCTATCCGCAGGCTCGACTCTCGGTATACGATCCATCACGGACCTACCGCTTTGGTGCAGACATCGACCACAATCCACGTGAACTGGGCCGCATGGACGAGCTTTCCTACCGCCCACGCAGCACGCTAACTGGTCCACGTGGACGAGTATGGACGGCTTCTCAACCCGATTATGGGCGTTGGGGCGGTCCTCTCTCTTGGTTTGATCCAGAAAGCGGAAAGCGTTCTTCCCATATGAACGTCTGCGGCGACGCTTCGTGCTATACGCTGGCCTGGCTTGAACGCGAAGAGCGCATCGCCGTCGGCACCACGATTCATGGCGGTTCGGGAACCCAACCGCGCGTTGAGCGTGCAGCCCTTTTTTTATGGGACTATCACGGCGAGGAAAAGACGTGGGAAGAGAACGTGGATCATACGACCATAAATGCCTTGCTCTCAGGACCGGATGGACGCCTGTATGGAACGGTCACGGGAGGCAGCCGACCGGCTCTCTTTGTCTTTGACCCCCGCGCATTAGAATTCACCCACTTTTTACAGGTGCCATACGATACCCCCTTGGATTTAGGCTTACAAACGGGCCCGGACGGGAACCTATATGGCTTTACTCGCTCAACCATTTATCGCTTGGATCCACAGTCCCTATCCATAGATCCTATAGTAGAGCAGCAAAACGGGTTTACCGTCGCCGGTCCCATTCTCGGAGACCGCATTTTCTTTGCCCACGAACACCGCCTGTGTGCGGCGACGATTTTCTAGGAGAAGCCATGGCTGAATGGAAAAATTACGAAGAGCTGCGCCCCGACCAGCTAGAATCCCTGATCGACAAGTCGCCCGTCGCATTCTGGCCTCTGGGTCTACTAGAGCATCACGGTTGGCATCTCCCTATTGGCTTTGACGGTATTAAAGCACATCGCACCTGCCAGCGCATTGCAGCGCGAACGGGTGGCCTCATTATACCAACCATGTGGTGGGGCGGCGGCGGCGGCCACGACGTATTTAAATGGAGCCACTACCAGTCTCCTGAAGCAATCACCGCGATACTGGACACGACTGCGCGTCAACTGCTCGACTTTGGCGTGCGCGCCCTCGTACTAATGGCGGGCCACTATCCCTGGCAATCCTTTCTCGACCAAATCGTACCGACGCTGCGCAGCGACTATCCCAACCATCTTATCCTAGCTGGAACAGAGGTGAGTATTTGCGGAGATGCCGTTGCACTTAAAGGCGATCACGCTGCGAAAGAGGAAACCTCACTGGGCCTTGCGCTCTTTCCCGAGTTTGTCGAATTAGAGGCGCTAAAAGCCGGCCACCACGACGATGTTTGGCCTCCCGAAGGTCCTCCATCAGAAGACAAGCGCCACCCAAGCGTCAACTTTGACCCAGCACATCCCCTCTTTGCCCAGATGGGTGAGGATGCGCGAGAAGCCAGCGCCGAGCACGGTGAGGCAGGCCTCGCGGCAGTTATTGAGCACCTCGCTCAAACCATCGAAGCATTCACGAGTAGAGAGACTGATTGAAAGAGATTAGCAATGCGTGACTTCCAACATATCTGCGTTGTTGGCGCGGGATTTTTAGGGACACAAATAGGCCTACAGTGCGCAGCCCACGGCTATCGAACAACGCTCGTAGACCTATCTGCAGCGGCGCGCGAAAAATCGCAGCAGGTCGTAACCGACGAACTCAACCGCCGCATAGCCGAAGGGCTACACGACGCTTCCGAAAGCAGTGCAGTCCAAGCTCGCTTGACCTACCACGACGATTTGGAACAAGGCGTTTCCAGCGCCGATCTAGTCATTGAGGCCATTCCCGAACGGCTCGATATAAAGCGCGCTCTTTTTGCACAGCTCGATGCGCTCACCGATTCGAATACCATTCTGGCCACCAATAGCTCTTCGATCAAAATATCGGCTATTGAAAGTGCCACCGAACGTCTCGACAGAGTCCTCAATATGCATTTTTACGGCATGATCTGGGACCGTCCAATGGTCGAACTCATGCGGGGAAGTGCAACCTCCGATGCAACGATTCAAGCCGTCTATCGCTGCGCTCAGCGCATCGGCGTGACTCCGTTGGTAGTCGACCGAGAAAGCACGGGTTTTATATTTAACCGCGTTTGGCGCGCAATAAAGCGTGAAACCCTCCATTTGGTCAACGATGGCGTCACGTCTCACGAGAACGTCGACCGCGCCTGGATGATTTTTACCGGCATGAAGTTGGGGCCTTTTGCCCTGATGGATCGAATCGGTTTAGATGTTATCTGCGATATAGAAAACGTGTACTACCGCGAATCCAGTTTGGAACGGGACGCCCCTCCTCCCATACTAACAGACCGAGTAGCACGCGGCGATTTGGGCTGCAAAACTGGCAAGGGCTTCTATACCTATCCAAATCCGGCTTTTGAAGATCCTCAGTGGCTCAAGGGAGAAGTATATCCCCTCATGGAATCACCTTCGACCGATCTGAGTTAGGACGCTGGCCGGATTAACTCGTCGCACCTGCATAGGGCAAATAAGAAAATTCGAGCAATGTTCAAATTAACAATCAGAGAAGATGCGTATATGCGTATCCTAGATGCGCACGAGGCAACGGCGCTATTTGCCATAACGGACAAGAACCGCACGTATCTCAAACGCTGGCTTCCCTGGTTAGACCGCACTACAGCGCCGGAAGACTCTCTGGGCTTTGTCGAGGGATGCCGCGATCGCTACACCAACCGCGAGGCGCTCGAGGCGGGCCTATTCGCGGCCAACCGGCTCGTTGGCATGATCGGTTTTAATACGATAGACTGGACGGCACGACGGAGTGAAATAGGCTACTGGATCGATTCTGAATACCAGGGCCAAGGCCTAGTTACTCAGGGATGTCGCTCGCTCATCGCCCATGGATTTAACGAGTTAGATCTGAACCGAATCGAAATACGCTGCGCCACCGGCAACGATCGCAGCCGAGCCATTCCCGAACGATTGGGCTTTACCCAAGAGGGCACAATCCGCCAAACAGAATGGCTTTACGATCATTTTGAAGATCACGCTCTCTACGCTCTGCTGCGTTCCGAATGGAATAGGGCGCTGTAACAGGGCGCAATATCTTCACGCTTAGTCGCTAATCACTTTGTCAAAAAACTGCAGAGCGCGCTGTTCCATCCAGCAATCTCCCCCCTTTAAGGGAAACCCTACGTGTCCTCCACTATGAGGCACTTCCATATAAACGCGGTCCAGCGAGCGCACAGTCTCATAGGGATAGCAGCGCGTCCCGAGAAAGGTGTCGTTGTTCGCATTGACAATCAGAGACGGAATGCGAATTGCAGGTAGGAAGTGGATGCAGCTATTAGACGCCCAATAGTCATCGGCCGAGGTATAGCCGTGCACGGGCGCGGTGTAGCGACTGTCAAACGCGCGCAAATCGCGCAGATCATCCAGCCCCTCAACGTCGATAACCCCCGGAAGAGCTGCTGCTTTTCTGCGCACTTTCTTGCGCAGATGCCGTATGAAACGGCGCAGATAAATCGCATTGCGGCGCCGGTGAATGGCGTGCGCAGCGTCGGCTAAATCACATGGAACGGAAAAAGTGGCCGCGGCTCGTAGCGCAGCCGGCACGCGCGTCCCCTGCTCACCGAGATATTTGAGAATTAGATTACCCCCTAGGCTAAAACCGACCAGAACGATACACTCGTAGGCACGCACCTGCATAGCGTGCTCTAATACGGCAGCCAAATCAGCGCTTAAGCCGGCGTGGTAAAAACCCGCCGTGCGATTAACTTCTCCGCTACAGGCTCGCATATTCCACGCCAGCGCATCCCACCCTGCTCGATTAAAAGCCCGCACGGTCGACCGCATATAAGGACGGCCCGCGTGGCCTTCTAAACCGTGGACGACAATGACGAGTCGATCGCGCTCTTTTGCAGACCAATCGACGTCGACAAAATCGCCGTCGTCGAGTTCCACGCGCTGCCGCTTATAGGTTACATCCCGTATGCTACGCAGATGGGGTACAACCGTCTGTAAATCGGCACCGGGCAGATACCAGGGAGAACGATAGGTGGATTCAATCAGCACAAATCAGCTCCCACTTCGCTCGCCGTGGGAACTTCCATTCCCTGCAAAGAGTCTATGTGCCATTGGTGCGTAGAGTCGGGAAATTCAAATTGTCGCATGCGCTCTATCTCTAAGAGAATCAGTTATATAAGCTTGCCACGGTCTTCTAATTAAATATATTCGGCGGATGCAAAACCAGCAGATAAAAACGCGCTCGAGTTTTCGACGCGCAGTCGCTTACCTCTTCTCCATATTCGTTGCTCTTCTGGCTGTTTGCCTCGTGGCAGCTGAGCCCGTGCCTCCGCACCCGTATTTTTCGGACGGGAAGTTTCAAGTCATCGCCCACCGCGGCGGACTCGGACTGATGCCCGAAAATACGCTCAGCGCATTTCGCCATGCCGATTCACTCGGCGTAGACGTCTTGGAAATGGACATTCACGCCAGCTCAGACGGCCAGCTCGTAGTCATACACGACCGCACAGTGGATCGCACAACAGACGGACGTGGACGCGTTGACTCCATGACGATCAGAGAGCTGCAGGCGCTCGATGCCGGCTACCGCTGGGAAGATGCGCAGGGCCGTTACCCCCATCGGAACAGAGGCGTGCGCATTCCGCTCTTGGAGGACGTCCTGTCAGAATTCGACCACCAGCGATTGCTCATAGAGATTAAGCCCAACTCAGCGCAGGTCGCCCAGCAGCTATGCGCAACGCTAGAGCGCTTTGAGATGGACGAAAAAACGGTGGTAGCCTCATTCCATGGCGACGCGCTGTCCGCCTTCCGTCAAGCGTGTCCGCAAACGCCTGTCTCGGCGACTTCAGGGCAGGTGCTGCTCTACACCCTGCTTCATTTGGTGCGCCTAGACGCGGCCTACTTAAACCCGCCCATTGCGTTTCAAGTACCCGAGCGCGCCGGACCACTAAACCTGGTCGACGAGCGCTTCGTTAGGAGCGTACACGCACGCGATGCCTACGTGCACGTCTGGACGGTCAACCGAACGGAAGCCATGCGCCGCCTGCTGGATCTGGGCGTGGATGGAATTATGACCGACTACCCCGATCGACTCATTTCCCTTGTAAACAACTCCCAAATCGAAAGTAATCCATGAGTGCAGCGAGCGCATTGGCCGCCGAAGAGCTGACAAAGAGCTACGCAAGCGGAGAGCGTATGCTAACGGTGCTGGACCGGGTCAGCTTCACCATAGAGCACGGAACTACCTGCTCAATTGTAGGTCCTTCTGGCAGTGGAAAAACGACGCTCCTCGGCCTATGTGCCGGACTCGACCGCGCGTCTTCTGGTAGCGTCCAGCTCGACGGCGTTGCACTGGAGACCCTTGACGAGGATCAACGAGCGCGCCTACGCAACGAACGCGTGGGCTTTGTCTTTCAAAACTTTCAGCTCGTCCCAACGCTAAGTGCCCTGGAAAATGCCATGGTGCCCTTGGAGCTTCGAGGAAGCAAAGACGCGCGAGACCGAGCCGCACACTGGCTCGAGCGCGTAGGTTTAGGTAGCCGCTTTGATCACTATCCCACCCAGCTATCAGGGGGCGAACAGCAGCGCGTCGCTCTGGCTCGGGCCTTTATCAATTCTCCTCGCGTGCTCTTTGCGGACGAACCCACAGGCAACCTAGACGGCGATACGAGTGACCAGGTGCAAGAGCTCCTCTTCTCGCTCAATCGCGAAGAAGGCACGACGCTCATCTTGGTAACTCACGATTTAGAACTGGCCCAGCGCACCCAGCGCATAATCCGCTTGCGCAACGGAGCAGTTTTCTCCGACTCCGTTCTGACAGATCAAAACGGAGCCCGATGAGCTGGATCCTACATATGGCATGGCGCGACAGCCGCCGCCAGCGTCGCCGCCTCGTTTTCTACACGGCTGCCATTGCCATCGGCATCGCCGCTCTCGTTTCTCTGCGCAGTCTTGCAACCAGCCTGGAAGAGGAAGTTGACTTACAGGCCAGTGCGCTGCTGGGCGCCGATATGGAAATAGAGAGCAACCGGCCCTTCTCAGAAGATCTACAATCGGTCATTGACTCCCTAGGCGGTCAACGCGCCGATCAAGTGCAGTTTACCTCTATGATATTCTTGCCGCGCGGAGACCATGCACGGCTCGCACAGATTCGTGCATTGGAAGGCCCCTTTCCCTTCTACGGCCAGCTGCAGACCGATCCTCCACAGGCCGCAGATAGCTTCCGCCAAGGTGCTGGGGCCCTCGTAGACGATAACATCATGATGCAGTTCAACGCCCAAATAGGCGATTCCATTAAAGTGGGCAACGCGCTGTTCCGCATCGAAGGGCGCCTGATAGAGATCCCCGGTGAAACCTCGCTGCGCAGCGACGTGCAGCCGCGCGTCTACCTGCCCATGCGCTATTTGGACAAAACGCACCTGATCCAGCGCGGCAGCCGCGTCGAGTATGCAACCTTTCTCAAGCTGACACCCGAAACCGACCCAGAAGAGCTCAAAGAAACGCTGCGCAAGCGCTTTAATCAGGGCCGCGATGATGTAGACATTGACACCGTAGAAGATCGCAAGCGACAGATCGGTCGTTCCCTGGGCAACTTGTATCGTTTTCTCAACTTGGGCGCATTTATCGCACTTATTCTCGGAGCCGTAGGCGTGGCCAGCGCAGTGCACGCCTATGCCGCACAAAAGCTCGATACGGTTGCCATCCTTCGCAGCCTCGGCGCGTCGTCCAATCAGACCTTTGCCATCTACCTGCTTCAGGCCGGTGCAATGGGCCTTCTCGGATCTCTCGGCGGTGCCCTGCTGGGTGCGGCGACCCTAGAGCTCTTACCGACGCTGCTACGCGACGTGCTTCCCCTAACCGTGGAACCAACTCCAGCTCTGTGGCCCGTTATACAGGGTACGCTCGTCGGCCTAGGACTGGCCCTACTCTTTGCAGCTCGTCCCCTCCTATCTGTGCGTGAAACGCCCCCTCTGCGTGCGCTGCGCGCCGCCTACGAAAACGATATCAACGCGAGCGGTCGCCTCTTCCGGATCGCGGCAAACGCATTCCTTGTCGCCGGCGCTCTCCTCTTTGCACGCCACCTAACGGGGCGGATGGATTATGCGCTCGGATTCACCGGAGGCAC
>CALDFW010000112.1 GCA_937942165.1 uncultured bacterium
GCCGAGCATCTAGCGATGCGTGCGGATTCTCTATGGAATTCACTTGTAATAGGCGAACAACGCGGATACCAGCGGTGGCGCCAGGGAAAGGGTTCCGATCTTCTACCCCTAAATGCAGCGGACCAACTCTTCGCACAGGGAGACCTGATGCGTGCATCGATCTACTATCGTGCGGCTGCGTTAGAAGAGCCCTTTACTCCTTGGGGTGATATATGGGCTACGCTGCGCTGGGGGCGAATAAGACAGCTTGTGGGCGATTTTGGCGCGGAAGAAAGAGCAACAGTTGAAGCAATGAGTCAGCGGCTGGCCTTCTTGGCAAATAGCACAGAGTTCTCGCCTGGCCTCGTTGATTTCTTTTCTGGTTATGCGCTGTTTCTGCTTAAAGACGAAGGCGTTGACCTACTTGAACGCGCAATCAAGGACCGTCAGGTGAGGCGACTCTTTTTCTTTGACCTGCTAGCGATACTCAGTGAGAAGTTGCCCGAAATTGGACGAAGGGCAGATGCTGAACGCTATGTGCGCGAAGTTACAGAGGAGCTTGGGCAAGGCAACTATGGTCGTTTTCTATTGGAACAAATGGCACGCAGTCGTTAGGGAATTGGTTGACCTGAGCCTTCTTCTATACGTAAAATCTGGTTGCTCTCTAATTGCTCGTATCGTTCTTTCAAGCCTGAGAGCCAGTGTACTTCTAACCAGTCTGCGCGCTGGGCATCTGCTAGGCCGAAATGGACTCGATAGTCGCTTTGCGAAAGGTAAGAGCGGCTGCCTCGCACCTCTCTAACCTGCTCCATTCCATTTGCAGCGAGTATAAGGCGTGCGCCAACTCCATGACTGTTTCCGCCGTTGCTCCGCAGGTCCACCCAAAGCCAGTTGATATCTGTAGCCTCGTTGTCGTTGCGAAATAAATTTAACGTTTCTCCCGTATTGAAAACGAGTATATCTACGTCCCCATCGCCGTCGTAATCTCCGCTTGCAGTTCCTCGGCTCACCTGTTCACTTGTCAAGCCGAGCTGAAGACCGATTTCCTCGAAACGCACGGGGCCATTTGACGATCCGTCATTGCGAAAAAGCAAGTTGCGCTGTGGATACTGCGTTGAACGATCTATCTTCTCTACGTTGTCTAGTACGTGACCGTTAGCCGTAAATAAGTCGAGGTCGCCGTCGTGATCAAAGTCGATAAACTGGGTGCCGAAACCCAAATATGGTAGGGTAATCATTCCAGTTCCCGATGTGAACGTCTCTATTGAGAAAAACTGATTTCCCTCGTTGTGGTAGAGCTGGTTGGGTTCGGCTTGAAAGTTGGTCACCGTTATGTCGAGTAGGGAGTCTCCGTCGTAGTCACCCCAATCTACGCCCATTCCGGCTTCCATTTGTCCATCTTGTCCGTAGGCAACTCCGGCTAGAGATGCCCCTTCTACAAAGGTTCCATTCTGTGCGTTTCGATAGAGAAAGTTCCGCACTGCATCATTGGCAATGTAGACGTCCGGCCATCCATCCTGATCGTAGTCTGCAAATACAACGCCGAGCCCTTTGCCTCCTTCGTCATAGATATTGGCCTGTTCTGAAACGTCCTCAAATACCCCCGTGCCGTCGTTGCGAAAGAGGCGGTCGGGAGAGCCTGGGAAATTTGCTGGGTGAGGGTAGCCCTTTTCTGTATTGCCTTCATATGAATTCATATCGGACATGTAGGGCGTATTGTCTCTGTTTGCATCGGTGAGCGCATAGCTCACGTAATTTGCTACGTATAGATCGAGATCTCCATCTCTGTCATAATCGGCAAAGGCACAGCTGCTACCCCAGAGGGTATCATCGGTTGCACTGGTTTGACTGATATCGGTAAATTGACTGTCGTCGTTGCGGAATAGAGCATTGGCACCAAAATTGGCGATGTATAGATCCAAGTCGCCATCTCCGTCTATATCTCCCGCGGCTACGCCCATTCCATAAGATCGATCCTCTGCCCCAGCTGCCTTGTCCAATAGGCTAAAACGCCCTCTATCATTCCGGAACAGAGCGTTGGGTGGGCGAGCTGTCATGCTGCTGTCTAGCGTGCCTCCGTTGACCGCATAAACATCTAGATCGCCGTCGTTGTCAAAGTCGAAGAAGGCCCCTCCTCCACTCATAGTTTCTGGAAAGTATTTATGCGCGCTGGCACCATTGTCATGTTGCCAGCGTAAACCTATATCGCTTGCAACATCGACAAAGGTTATGGGGCTGTGCGGACGTTCTTCTCGCTGATTAGATGGTGCCGTATCTGGGAGGTCTTGCGAGGTTCCAGAACAGGCGATAATAAATAGGCAAGATGTAAAAAAGAGATACGCTGTCATATTAGTATTTTGATTCGAGATGGTCTATGCGCTGCTCGGCATGAGTGCGACTCTGCGTATCTTCTTTGGTTTGGTCGAGAAACTGTCTATATGCGTCGATGGCAAGGTGGGTGGAATCAACGGATTCATAAACGGTTGCCAATCCTAGATAACCACGCACATATTGGGGATCTATCTGAAGTACAGTGCGAAATGATTTCAGGGCAGAAGGCCACGCCTTTTTTCTCTGATAGATAACGGCTAGGTTAAAATGGGCATCGGCGAATAGAGGATCTGTGGCAATAGATTGTTCGAATGAATCCTCTGCATTGGATAGGTTACCACGTCTCTGCTGTAGGTTTCCTAAATTGTTCCAGACATGTGGTTGTTTTTTATCTAGCCTTAGAGATCGGGTGAAGTGATCTTCTGCGCGTTCGTATTCCGCTCGCAGTAAGTGTATATATCCCGCAGTTGAATGGAGCTGGGCGACTTGGACGTCCTTTGGAAAAGTGCGGATGCCGCGTTCGCATAGGGAAAGACTCTGGGCCAAATCTTGCTCTTTAAGTAAAAGTGTGGAAAAGCGAACAATCGTTTCTAAATGGAGTGAGTCCACGAGTAGAATTGCTTGGTAATGGCTGTGTGCACGCTGCTTTTCGCCGAGGGCTGTGTAGTGATTTGCCAGGTCTGTATGAAGTCCAATGTCATTGGGCGCATCATCCAATGATCTGCGCAACTGGGCTATATATGCACCTCGCTCGGCTAGCTCCTCAAAACGCTGCATATACGCATTCGCTTCTTTTCTCCGTCCAGCCTTTGCCAAAGCCGTGGCCAAGTTATAATGGGTCTCCGTGTGTGTCGGACGTAGGGAAAGTGCACGCCGTAGAAAACCGACAGCGGCAGATGGCATTCCCTTGTGTTCGTGTAATAGGCCTAGGAGTCGCGCGGTTTCAGCATGTGTTGAATCGATATTCCATGCCGTTTCTAATACATCGGTAGCCTTTTCGTAGAGACCTTGCTTCATGTATAAAGAGCCTAGGTCGCGATGAAGGTCTGCTGATGTGGGCTCGATGGAGAGGGCGCGTTGGAGTGCGTCCGTCGCCTTTTGATAATCTCCCTGTTTAGTCGAAAACACAGCAAGCGTAGCGAGTGCTGGAACGTATTCTGACATACTTTCCAACAGAGTGACTGCTTCGGGAAGCCGGCCCTGATCTGCGCGCAGCACGGCCAGATTGTGCCGGCTCTCAGCGTGATTGGCATCCACGGCAAGTGCAAACTCGTATTCTTGTGAAGCTAAATCTGGCTGACCTAGGCGGGCATAAATATTGCCACTCTCAAAGTGAGCTAGATGGGCGACGGCAGGGGACGTTTCTCTTGCTGACTGAAAGAGATCCAGCGCCTGCTGATAGTGCTTATTCTCGGAAGCTAATCGGCCCTGTGTCAGTAGGGCTTGTGCCGATGAAATATTGCCGTCGGGTGGTGAAACACAGGCACCCAATAGATAGAGAAAACATAAAAAGAGGGCATTGATCATGATTGGCTACGGAGCATTTTGCATGCGCGCTTGCGCAATCTTTTGTGTCAATTCGGATGGTCGATCTTGAGGATCTATTCTTTCCCATGCTTTAAGCGCATTCGTCCAGTCCTTTTGGGCGGCATAAATATCGCCTAGCGTTTCACGGGCACCGGTCATGGTTGGCGTAATTTGTAGTGCTTTATCTGCTGCTTGGAGAGCTTCTGGATACTGCTTTAAGTCCAAATAGGCGCGGCTCAAATTAGCTTGGTAAAAACCAGCCTGTGGATCAATTACAGTGGCTCGTTCGTAATGTTGCACTGCGGTTTGTATATTGCCGGATCGATGTAGCAAGAGGCCGAGGTTGTTGTGCGTTTCTGCCAGCTGTGAGTTTAGCTCTAGCGCCCGCAAATACAGCGCGCGCGCCCTGCTGGCGTAGTTGGCTCTTGCTTCGGCCGTGGTGCCCAAGCGCAGGAATAAATTACCCAAGCCTTGATATGCGAGGGCATAGGTACTATCAAGAGCAATGGCCTTGCTGAAGTGCTGTGCAGCCGGTCGCAATCGGTCAAAGCGGGCATACATGCTCGCCAAATTATAGTGTGCTTCAGGTTGGTTAGGATTTTGTCTCAAGGCATTTTGGTGAGGCGTCAGCTGAGTCGCCTGTTCTTCAAGCTGCTGGGCGCGCTGTAGCAGTCGTTGACCGGCTACAGTATTGCCCTGACGGATAAAAGTCTGGCCCAACCCATGAAACGCAGCGCTATAATACGGTTGAGATGAGGTTGCGCGTTTAAGCTCCGATTGTGCGGTTTCTATATCTCCTTGTTGTAAGTAGGCTAGCCCTAGCTGGGTGCGTGCCTGTGCGTTGCTCGAATCAGCCTCGACCAGCTCTGAGAATAGGCGGATTGCTTCTTCAGACTGACCTTCGCGAAGCTGTATAAGTGCCAGTGTATATCGGGCCTCGGCGGCTTGGGGAGCGAGTTCAAGTGCTTCGCGAAGGAGTTTGCTGGCCGCTTCGGAATTGCCGTCTACGTCGTATAGGAGTTTTCCAAGTGCGATACGGGGTGCTGCATAGTCTGGCTTGAGTCGAATAGCTTCCTCAAAAAGACTGCGCGCTTCTCCATACCGGCTGGTCGCATGTAAAACAGTGCCCAGATAAAAGGTGTACTGTGGGTTGCTAGGAGCGACTGCAATTGCTTGGCGGTAGCGCGTTTCAGCGCCTTTAAAGTCGGCACGAGCCTGTAATCTTCTGCCTTCCTCAAATAGCTGACCATCGGTTGGTTGAGCCGACATATCTTGCACAAGAGTAGGCTCTGCGGCCGGTCCGGCTTCCTGAGATGGAAGAGTGGATTCTTGGGCGCAGCCGACACACAGTGTAAATAGACAAACGAACATGAACTTCATGGTTCACTCCACGGTAATCTTGTAGGCTTCTTTCACAATGGTATAAAATTGGTTTGCCGCGACGGAGGCGTAGTGCTGTTCGGTTCCATCGGTCCACTGCACCGTAATATCTGCTAGCGAGGCTTTCGCTAGGCCAAAGTGCTGCCGCATATCGTTTTGAGATTGGAAGCTTGTCCCCGTTCGGACTTCGCGCATCTGTTTTCCATCTTCAGTCTGGAGATAAATGCGTGCTCCAACGCCTTCCCTGTTCGAGCCGCCAGACCGAAGGCGCAGCGATAACCAATTGCCATTCGCTTGGCTGTCGTTGCGCAGGAGATTTGGGGCTGCATCTATATTGGCAACTAAGATGTCGAGGTCGCCGTCGTTGTCGTAGTCGCCGTAAGCTGCTGCTCGACTCACTTCTTTTATCTGCAGTCCGGAGCCCGCCTGATTGGATATGTCGATAAAGCGCCCTTTGCTTCCGTTCCGGTACAGTAGGTTCTGCTGTCGATACTGCATGGCGATTCCCGCTTGTTCAATCTCCGGCATGAGATGACCATTCGCTACAAAGAGATCTTCATATCCGTCAGAATCAACGTCAAAAAAGAATGTGCCCCAGCCCATATGGGGGCGACTCGTGCCGGCTAAATTGGCTCTTCCACTCACATCTAAAAAATAGCCCTGTCCGCTGTTGCGATACAGCGTATTGTGATCTTGCGAAAAGTTAGTCACGAATATGTCAAAGCGTCCGTCTCGATCATAGTCTCCAGCAGCCACTCCCATGCCCGCCTGCGGTCGTCCATCTCCGCTGTAGGCTACTGATTCGATCAGCGCAACGTCGACAAAGCGATGAAGGTCGTTTCGGAACAGGCTGTTGGGGTGGCCGTCATTGGCAACGTATAAATCTGGGTCACCGTCGTTGTCGTAGTCCGTCCAGAGGACGCCCATGCCGTAATAGCTCCGGCCAGTCAAACCTATTTCAGCGCTAATTTCCGTAAAGTCCCCATGTCCTTCATTTCGATAGAACAAATCGGCTTGGGCTGCAGCGCCGACGGGACCGCAGGCTGCAGGAACCCCATTGTGTGTACACCACTGGTCGTAAAAAGGGGGTCCACCAAGGGTAAACTCGATATAGTTGGCGACGTATAGGTCGAGATCACCGTCGAGGTCAAAATCGGCAAATGATGCTCCAATACCCCACCGGGTTGAGCCCAACCCAGATGACTCAGTGTGGTCAGAAAAGGTACCGTCGCCGTTGTTGCCTAAAAGGACATCGGGTCCCCAACGAGTGGCGTATAAATCAGCATCGCCGTCTGCATCATAATCGGCGAACGTCACGCCCATTGTCCAACCCGTTAAGAACGCATTGCTCCTACTCGTCGCGTCTGAAAAGTGGGCGTCTGTCCGGCCTTGGTAGAGCGCGGTTCCCACAGAACCTCTTCGAGTGCTATCCTGGGGAACTCCGTTGGTAAGATAAATATCCAGTATTCCATCGTTGTTGTAATCCCAAAATCCGCCTCCAGCAGGCTGGGTCTCAATGATATGCTGTTTTTTTGCTGAGCCAGATGTGTTTATATGGTCAATGCCTGAAGCCGCGGCAACGTCGGTAAAAGAGATTGACTGAGCGTGGCCGAGATGTGGCTCAATAGACCACCCTAAACAGATAATCAGCGTTATACTGCGGATTATGTAAGGGCGATTCAGTTTGATCATGGGGTCTACCTGCGAGGTTGAACGGACCGTATAGCCTGACGGATGGTTTCAGAGTTGGGAAACTTATGTTCGAGTTCAGCCAATCTGCGCAAACCCTTTTGAGTGAGGCCTCTACGCACGTCGAGCAGAGATAGGTTTACAAGTGCTTCGATATTATTGCTTTCTACCTCAAGAGTATACTCAAAATATCTTTGAGCCTCATCTAAACGGCCCGCGAGAAGATGGACGGCTCCAATGGCATTGGCTGCGGCGGGCAATCGCCCGATAGACCATGCATTCTCATAGGATGAAATTGCTCCAGCAGAATTATTTGCGCGATGTAAACTGCGTCCGAGATCGTAGTGAATCCAAGGGTCGTTGGGCTGCCATACGCTAGCTTCTTTTAGGTGATGGCTTGCTTGGGTATATCGCTTGTTGTCGTATAGGAAGTGCCCGTAGTAATAGTGCGTCATTCCGCTACTGGGAGCGATTTCCAATGATCTGCGGAATGCGCTGTTGGCTCGCATTATATTTCCTTGTTTTGCATAAGCGCGTCCCAGAATTGCATGGGTATCAGGTCGATGTGGGTTTTCACTCACCGTGCGTTCACCCTCAATCACTGCCTGCTCGGTCTGTCCCAGATGCAAGAGTGCGACCGTCAAGTTGTGACGTGCGTAATTATACGACGGTTCCAGTGTTAACGCGCGCTTTGAGTGCATGGCTGAACGCTTATACTCGCCTTTTCGAAGAGCAACTTCTCCCAAATCAAATTGCAGTTGGGCGTCTTGTGCACTACTCGGTGCTGCGGTCCAGTTTAACGCGATTAAGAGAATGAGGAAGATCGGTAGCAACAAACTCTTTCTCTGATTGCGGATGTGTTGATATAGAGTCTGTGCGCCGACTGCCGCAAAGAGTATGAAAAGGGGGAGTACCGGTATTCGATAGCGGGCGGTCACAAAAAATAGCAGGACTGATAGCGTGTATGCGAATACGTACAGGTGTAAAATGTTAATGGATCTCTGGTCACTATGCCAAGTTGCAATGAGCCCAACTAAAAAGAGTGGACCAATAAGTCCGAAGGGGAAGGATAATACATGGTCCCACAGCAGCACGCACAGTACGTGAGAGTATTTCCGGGCAAAGTAAACGTCGATGTTGCGCTTGATTTCGGGGCCGCTTAAAAAGAGATACAGTTTGTATGAGAGGGTTTGTGCGTAGTCTAAAGGCTGCGTCATAATGTAGGAAAAAGACTGCGCATAAAAATAGTCAGATTTAGATGCGGCCGTCGTGTAGCCGGCTCGAACCGGCTCCATCGCCATTGCTTCCCACTGCATGCCAGGATGTATAGATACCTTCTCTCTATACTGGCCACTGTTTCCAATATAGAAGTTGATTCCACCGTTGGACGATATGAGCACGACGTCGGATTCGAAGGTATAGTTGCGCACTGTAACTGGCAAAATAGTTAGGAAGACGGGGAGTAGTAGAAGCAAAGAGTAAACGAAACGTTTCCGAACGTTGAAGCGTGTATCTCTATTGCCCAGGATAAGCCAACCAACAAATATTGCAACAAAAAGCAAGATATTAGGGCGCGTAAGAGCCGCTAATCCCGCGAGGATACCGGCGGTAATCCAGGAGGAGTATGTTGGATCGTCAGATGCAACGATGAGCTGTCTGAGTAAGAGTAGATTTAAGCATACTTCCAAAGGGACGGCCAGCAGCTCGCCCTCAAAAAAAATAAATGTGCCGCAAATAGATGCTGCGATGCCGGCTATGCGGGCTGTGCGTTCGTCGAAGCATCGACCTGCAATGCGATACAGCAGAACGCATGAGAACGTTCCTAAGACGATTTGAACAAGGCGGATAACAATGAAATAATCATCGGGAGAAAGCCAGCAAACAAGCGCCAGCAGATAGATGTAGAGTGGAGGTTGCCAAAAAGGTTCGTTTCCGCCCCACAGGTCGCCGCTGGCAATATTTAGAGCCTGTTTTAGAAACGTGTGTGCGTCTACGATTGGAGCGTCGAAAAAAGGACTAGCCGTCGACTCCCATACATAGATCAATCGGAGCAGAAATGTCCCGATTATAAATAGGGGTAAGAACAAGGAATTGCCCAAGATCGACCCGGATAAAACGAACTTGTAGATAAAATAAATTCGGGGGACCAGGCCATGGCTTGTCCCCCGAATTCGTCAGAAGCTTACTACAGTCAGCCTCAATAGACCAATGAGATGGTACCCGAATACTCGTTGGCGGTATCGTCGCTGCCGATTTTCAAGTAGTACAGGTATATGCCAGGTGCTACCTTGGCTCCATTTTCGTCATTGCCATCCCAGCCTATACGAACTGTTCCCGCACTGCTGTCAGCCGCGTTTAACTGGCGGATAGCCTGCCCTGATAGGTCGTAAATACCCAGCGATATATCGATCTCGTCGAGGACCAGGAATAGGTCGAAAGAAAATACGACTTCGTCGTTTATGCCATCGCCGTTGGGCGTAAATGGGTTGGGCAGCACGTTCGGAGCTTTGAGAATCTGATCAATTTCGTCGACTACGACCAAGAGGGCGTTACTTGCTACTTCCGGTGTGGCATCTCCGCCCTCTGTCGGCTGTGGGATAGACTCGCCCTGATCTCCTACTAAATCATTCCAAACAGAACTGGTAAACTCTTTTGAACCGCGAAAGAGTTTAGAGCGAAAGACAATCTCTATGTTCTGCCCAAACTGAAAATCGTCTGAACGCATTTGGGGCAGCTTAATGAGGAGTTTCGGTGTTTGCGTAATGGGATCAATGACCACGCTCTGGGCAAATTGTCCGAGAGAGTCGGCGCCATCGGTCACCGGGGCTATGCGATTCACTTGTATATTGGCCAGTGGGTCTTGATCCTCTGTCGTAGCAGTGGCAATTTCCGTCCAGGCTCGGCCATCAAAGAAGAGAGTGTCTATACGCGTATCAGCAGAGGGGACTGCAATTTCTATACGGTTAAAGCTGCCCGATTCACCGACGCCAAATAGGGGACGCATAAAGTAGCGAAACGATGTTTCCTCACCTAGTGTAACTTGGGAAGGGAAGATTTCTGCGACCACGCCCCCATCTACCAGTGGACTGTCGTAATCAAACTCTAGGAAATCTAACTGAATGGCACTGTCATCTGTGCTGTCAAAGAGAATTCGAAACTGTATGTAGCGCGTTCCTCCCGGCAGCGGCAACTGCACGCCCGTATTGCTCCACTGTTCCACGGGTAAACTCTCGTCGATTAGACCGTCTTCGAACTTGAAAGGAGCAGACCAATAACTCCATCCTGCCGTTCCGTCTGAACCCAAGTTGGCGCCGAGCTCATTGTATTGAAGTTCGCGCTCTTCGATGCGTCCGTCGGTCAATTTGATCCACGAGAATAAATCGAGGGTATTGCCATCCGCATCTCGAGTATCACTCAGGCCTGGACCAAGGCGCCGTGCATACAAGTGGGTGTCCAAGGTATTGCCAACGCGAAACTGTATGCGCACGTCTCCATCTTGTCCAATGCGCTTTCCGCGCCAACGCACCCGTCCCCAGTTGACTATATCGCCCTCAGAATCTGTGGAGAACTGTGATAAATACGTCGACTGCTGCGATGAAGAAAATTGTTCAATTTCCCTATCGTAGCGACGAATGCGGGGCGTTGGTGTGCCAACGTCAATTACTTCTGAGGTAAAGACCGCATCGGTAGCAAAGCCTTCTCCATAAAACTGGGCCTCTGCTGTCTCTACGCGCGTTCCATTCGGGTCAATTGAGACGATATCAATGCGTCCCAAAAGCTCGGGGGGATCAAAGCGAAGGTCCTTGACGACTGGATTAAATTCTCCGCGCACGGTTGGGACGATGAGACGGTCTGCCTGAATGCCCTGCACGCGCTCGTT
>CALDFW010000113.1 GCA_937942165.1 uncultured bacterium
GCGTGCCGCCCAAGCGCGCGTTGATAAACTGCATCCCATAGCAAATGCCCAACATCGGTCGCCGTTTTTCCTGCAGCACGTCAAAAGCGACGCAGTCGGACTTCCAGCGGTGCAAATCGACGGCGGGAAGATCCTCTGGCAGCTGTCCCACGAGTCCTTCCGTTATACCAGGTCCGCCCGTAATCACTAAGCCATCCAGCACGTCCAGCAGCGGACGCTGCGTCTCAGAATTGGTAGTCTGGGCAACGATCACCGGTGCTCCACCTGCCCGTTCAACCGCATCGACGTAGCGGCGCTGCAGCGTTTGTGCAGTTTCCGTAAGGCTCGTCGTGATACCGATCAGCGGGCGCGCCATCAAACCCCTGCTTTCATGCGGGCAAAGAACACTCGATCATCGAGAGCAGTCATCGCGGCAAAACAACATATGTCCTGCCGGCGTGGATCCAGCGTGCCGACCACTTTACGCACAAAAGCGAGTTGGTTCTCATTGCGCGGGGAAACCGTCCAAATATCTATATTAAACTGCTCTATCTCTTTGGGATTCTTGTCGGCGACGCGATCTCCGAGCCACGCCCATACCGCATCGTCTCCATCGCACGTTTTTATTACCTCGACAAATTCATCGGCGGTCCTGCCGACAAATTGCAGGACCGATCGGTCAAATCCCGAATCGTCGCCAAACCAATATGCGCCGAGCATTCGGCAATGGGCGGCACGCGCTTTGTCTATGGTGCGTGCCAACCCCGCAATTCCACCCACGCTCACGTCGTATATGCTGCGCGGCGCATGGCGGCGCAGGTCTACTATGCCAAAGCTCTTTTCATCGTCGAAATCCATCAGGTCGAAGAACGTATCGACTTCTCCCCGATCGCACCCGACTTCCTCTTTGCGCAGTAAGAACGCAGCACGGGCCTCGCCAAAGCGACCAAACTGCGCGCGCATCGCATTGAACGCACATTTTTCGGCGGGCGTCTTTTCCACTCGTTCAGCAATCCATTCAGTGAGTTCGATATCGTTGGGATGAGTATAAGCCGCTTCCATAAAATCACCGGCTTCAATGCCGAGAAACTCAAGTATCGCCGAATCGAGACCCGAATCTTGACCGTAGCGGTAGGCCCCCAACGTACCCGCCCTGGCGGCGCGCGCTTTATCCGCCATGCGCGCTGCGCCCATCACGCCGAACACGCTGCGAAGATAGGCCGTGCGCGGCGGCTCTCCCGTTAGGTCCATTTGGCAAAACTGACCCCAATCATCCAGCTCTAAGGAGGCGAATATCGTCTTTATATCGATTCGGTCGGGAGCATACCGCGCCAAGCGTTCACGCAGCAGTTGCCGGTGGTGCTCGTCTTGCGGCTTGCGCTCAATCCGCTCCCGGTTAAATGCGTCTATCTCATCCTGCGTTCGGTTGATTGCACTAATCCGTTCGCGAACGCGCTCTACCAGTTCCTCATCACTCATTGCATCGGCTGCGTCGGCAAACTCATCGGCCTGCATACCAATGAGTCCTAGGACCTCCGTATCCAAATTCGAATCGTCCCCGTAGACGTAGGGCTCAAGCGTTTCTTCGTTGTGCGCCCGCGCCTTGTCGATCATGCGCGCTAGGCCAACAATGCCTGCCATATTCGTATTAGAAGGGCGGCGCGGTGGCTGTCTGGTCAAATCCATTGTGTTCAACTCCTTTTAATTCTCTGCTCACTATGGGATAAAATGCATTTCACGGCGGCTATATTGACGAATCCATAGCGGGCCCATATACTCCATCGCATGCCTGAACTACCCGAAGTAGAAACCGTGCGACGCGCTATGGAGGCGGCGCTACCTGGCCGCATTATACAGCAAGTCGACACATCGAACAAGCGCCTGCGCGAGAAGATCGACCGGCGGCGTCTGCAGGCCCTGCGCGGCGATCGTTTCGTCGCCGCCCGGCGGCGCGCCAAATATCTCTTACTCGACCTCAAATCCGGCACAACGCTGCTCATCCACCTGGGCATGAGTGGCAACTTGCTCCTGCGCGAACCCGGCGTAAAACACGATCACGTCGTTTTCCACCTCGATTCAGAGCGTCCCCTCGTATTTAACGACCCACGTCGCTTTGGCATGGTGATCGTGTTAGAAGAGGGCGAAGCCGATGAGAATCGCTACCTCAGTGGCTTGGGCCCCGAGCCGCTCACAGCCTCTTTTAATACGCGCTATCTGCAGGCGGCCTGCAGCAACCGCAAGACGCCCATAAAAACGCTGATTATGGACGGCCATATCGTCGTCGGCGTCGGAAATATATACGCGAGTGAGGCACTCTTTCAGGCCGGAATCCATCCGCAAACACCTGCGGGCAATTTGAACGAGTCCGCCCTGGCAGACCTAGTGCACGCCATTAAACGCATACTGCGCAACGCCGTCCGCAAAGGGGGAACGACTATTAGCGATTATTTGGGTTCGGGCGAGGGCGGGCGATTCCAACAGCGCCTAGCGGTATACGGCCGGGCGGGTGAACCGTGCCGCACGTGCCAACATCCGTTGCAGAGTTTGATCATGAGTGGGCGCAACACGTTTTACTGCGCTCACTGTCAACAATAGAAAACGCCGACCACCACAGGGGCGGAGTCGGCGTTTTCTGCAACCATATCGTCTGTTTTCTCAGCTTTTAACTTGACCGTTGGGCGCCGGCTCTGTCGTGGTTATCACGTCGTCCAACAGTCCGTATTCCTTTCCTTCAGCGGCGGACATAAAAAAGTCGCGGTCCGTGTCCTTGGCGATCTTTTCTACGTCTTGTCCCGTGTGCTCTGCATAGAGCTCGTTAAGCTCCTCGCGCAGGCGAATCGTCTCGCGAGCGCGGATGTCCAGATCCGTTGCGCTACCCGTCACCGTCCCCATGATGAGGGGCTGATGAATCATGATGCGCGCGTGCGGCCAGGCAAAGCGCCGACCGGGTTCGCCGGCCGAAAGGAGAAAGGACCCCATGCTCATGGCCATGCCGATACACACGGTGGAAACCGGTGCCTCAATGGCGCGCATAGCGTCGTAAATGGCCATGCCATCGTGCACAGAACCGCCCGGACTGTTAATATAGAGCACGATCTCTTTTGTTGGATCTTCGGCGTTGAGCGACAGCAGGCGCATCACCACGGCCTTGGCTGACTCGTCGTTTACGTCGGACCACAAAAAAATCTTGCGTGCTTTATACAGGCTCAACTCCAGGTTTTTTTCCTGAATGTTTTTGAGCAAATCTTCGTTTTCTTCGGCCATTGACCAATCTCCAAAATGATATCGAATACCGCATATAACTGGGTCAAGAATATAAAGGGGAGCCCATACCGAGTCAATGCGATCGGCGCACTCGCATTGATCCTCTACACGCTCTCAAAATGCTGGCTGGTCTACGGAGTAGAACTGGGTAAAGACGAGGCGGTATACTGGTATTGGAGTCAGCACCTGGATGCCAGTTATGCGCTCTTGCCCTTCTCGCTGATCGCTTTGGCCGATGCCCTGGCCCCTGACAGCGAGCTTTTTTTACGCATGCCTTCCATCCTGCTCGGGACGCTGGCCGTCTACTGGCTTTACCAGCTCTGCCGCGACTTCGGACTAGCCGCCGAGCGCGCGCGATGGGCCACGGCCGCCTTTGCGCTGAGTCATTGGGGTTGGCACACCAGTTCATATCTCCATCCGGACGTATTCTTGGCCACCTGCTGGCTCTTGGCCCTGCGCACCGGCCTGCGCGCCTGCACGACTCACGAAACGCGCGACCTAGCCTACGCAGGAGCGGCCTGTGGCCTAGCCGTGCTGTGTAAATATTCCGGCGCATTCCTCGGGATCGGCTTGGCCCTGTGCGTTCTGTATACAAGTCCAATCGATCGCCGGGTCAGTGCACTCGGGATGTTCTCAGCAGCCGCCCTGCTGGTCGCATCGCCTCTGATTTACGCCCAGTTACAAACGGAATTCTACCTGCCGCAGACGCTCAGCACGCTGTCGAGAATAGAGGCGCTTACCAATCCATTTACCCGTCTTATTTTCTTCGCAATTAATCCACTCTTGTTTATCTCGCCCGTCCTGCTCTACCTACTGTATAGAGCGCTACTATATGCGCTGGGCCAACTTAGACATGCACCGTCCAACGCCGCTTTAATAGCGCTGATTCCGGCCCTCTGCACGATTGGTGCATTTCTGTTTTTTGCCCTTTTCCGAGGTCAGATAAAGGGCAACTGGATATTGATTGGATTGCTTGGACTATGGCCGCTGGCGTTTGCGCTACCGGCGCGCAGTGCGCTCTACGCCGCTCTAATTCTGAGCGGACTTCCCCAGACCGTTCTCATCGGTTTGGGGCTCAAACATCCAGCCGCCATGCGTTCGTGGATTGAACAGAGTACGCTCGACGAGAGCTACACCAGTCTCGTCTCCAGCCCTGACCGCACGCGTGAACCGTCTTATTCTTGGGGCGAGCGACTGTGTGAATACAGCGGCTGGAGCGCGTTTAGCCGCGACGTAGACGACCTATTGGCAGAGCGCGGCATTGACGCGCAGACGCCGCTAGCCAGCACGCAGTACAGTATTCCCTTCAGCATGGCTTATTACGGACGGCATCCTCGCGCGTACTACACGATCGACGACCCGCGCTTTCGCGACCTGACCGATATTCAGAGAGCACCCGACCAGAACGCCGCGCTGCTCTTTGCCGCCCGTCGGGCAACGCCGATTCCCCCCTTTGTTAGAGAGCGTTCTCATGGCCCTGTAGGAACCATCGAACGCGGCGCACCGGGCTGCGTTGCCGTCCCGTACGACATATATCTGTTGGAAGAGAAATCGCGATCGGACTAAGCGCGCTCGCGTGCCTGTGCGGCACCATCGCGCGAAAAGGCAGAAGACATGACGCGCTGCACGAGCACGCGCAAATCGTCGAAGAACGTATAAAACAGGGGAACCAGGACCAGAGTGAGCACCATAGAGGCCATCAATCCCCCTATCATGGTGCGTCCTAGAGGAGCATAGGCCAACCCCACGAGCTTAGAGTTGCCAACGGCCATCGGGATCAGGCCAAAAGCCGTTGTAAACGTCGTCATCAGAATCGGGCGAAACCGATGCCGTCCCGCTTCCATCAGCGCCTCTAATCTATCCATTCCTTCATCGCGCAGCCTATTGGCCAAGTCAATTAAAACAATCGCATTATTGACCACGACGCCAATCAGAATCACCATGCCAATAATCGACATGATATCCTGCTGCGTATTGGTCAGATAGAGCGTCCAATAAACGCCTAGAAACGAGAAGGGTATCGAGATGAGAACGGAAAGAGGCAGCACAAATGATTCAAAGAGCACGCCCATCAGCAGAAAAACAAACGTAACGGACATAATTACGGCAAAATACATCGAGTCATCCTGCTCTTCTAAACGCTCATAGCGATCGCCTTTATCCCAGCGGTAGCCGCGCGGCATCTCAAAGCCCTTCATCACTCTGTCAACCTGGCCAAAGAGCGCTTCGGCACCCTCTTTATCTGCTCGCGCAACCACGTTGAGCACCGTCTGTCGATTATCGCGGCGGATACCACCTAGCGTCCGCTCCACGTAGATCTCGGCCAGCGACTCCAGCGGCACTTCTCTGCCATCTTCCACTGAAAAAGTAATGCCGCGTAGATCCTGTAAATTCTTGCGATCATACGCTTCCAGCTGCACCTGAATATCGATTTCCCGCCCGTCTTCAGTGTGGAACTTGTTAATCTTATGACCGCGCAGGGCATAAGAAATACTGCCCGAAACCTCTTGGGCGCTGACTCCGAGGCGCTGCATCTGGCCGCGATCGAGCCGGAGCTGCAGTTCCGTTCCACCGCGGTCCATATCGGTGTCGACGGAAAGTAGCCCGGGGATATTCTCCAAGCGTCGCTCCACTTCTCGAGCCATTCCCATGAGGACGCGCGTGTCTTCTCCATACAGCGTCACGCTAACGGCGGCATCTTCTTGGGTGTCCTGCCAGTTGACGCGCATCGTAACACCAGGAGGCATTTGCAGGCGCATCTGCAGATCTTCTTCCACCTCATCGTAGTCGAGATACGGCTGGTTTCTTATGCCAAGCTTTTTGAGTAAATCACTCCAAGCGACCGAGTACCACTCGAGGTCTTCTTCTTCTTGGAGATACATCGAAATTTCCCCACGACCAGCGCTAAAATTAGAGGTTATGTTCGCCACGTTATACAGCGTTTGGTTGGCGATCAGCGTATCCTCGACGGCGCTCATAAAGGTCTCGGCCTGTTCCAAACTCTGACCGGAGGGCATTTCAAAGTTGAGCATTATGCGCGTTTCATCGCGTTCATTTCGGTCTGTCCGACTGATACCTTCCATCGGTATGCGCATACTAGCTACCGCTAGGACGACAAGGATAAAGGTGTCTAAGCGATGCGTTAACACCCAGCGCAACGAGCGTTCGTAGCGCTGCTGCAGCCACGCGATTCCGGCAGAATCGCTGCGCTTTTTGTCCGATCCCATCTTGAGTGCGGCCAGCGGTATGATAAGCAGCGCGATAAACAGCGAGGCGACGAGACCGACCATAACGGGCACGCCAATGCGCAGCATCCAAAAGGCCATATTGTCATCGGAACCCATCAGTACGAGCGGTAAAAAAACCACGACGGTCGTCAGCGTGGCCATAGTGACGGGCAGCCCCACTTCTCCCGCGCCCTCAATGGAGGCGCGGCGCGGATCGACGCCGCTCTGACGCAGGCGAAAGATATTTTCTACGATCACGATCGCGTTGTCCACGACGAGACCTAAGCTGAGCATAAGCCCCATCATCGTCGCCATATTGAGGGACCAACCGGCAAAATAGAGGGCCGTTATCGTGACCATTATGCACAGTGGAATAGCCAGCGTGATAATCAGCGTCATGCGCACTGCGCGCAAAAAGAAGAACAGCACCACTGCGGCAAAAAGTCCTCCCCACAAACCCGAATCCCGCAGATTGTAGACCGACGAAGTCACGTGTTTGCCCTGGTCCCAAAACACTACGGACTCGAGATCTCTCAGTTTGGGATGACTCGCCAACTCCTCTAGCGCAGCTTCCACCGCGCGCGAAATATGCACGACGTTGGCTTCGGCGGAGCGAACAATTTCAAACCCCATCGCTTCCTGGCCATTAATCCGGTTTGACCAGTCTTTCTGGGGCGGCTCATAAGACACCGATGCAATGTCTTTCAGACTGAGCTGATGCTCGGGATCGACAATGGTCTCGCTCAACTCTTCAACGGTCTTATAGCGACCCACCGAACGCAGGTAAATCTTTTTCCCCCCTTCAACAATCCATCCACCCGGCACAGTCACGTTCTGGCTCCGCAGGTCGTTAACGGCCTGAAACATATTTATGTCGTGACTACGCATTCTGTCTTGATCCATTTCAACCAAGACCTGTTTGTCCGGCGTGCCCCAAAGCTCGACGTTTCCTACGCCTTCAATACGACGAAAAGCGGGCTCGATATACGTATCCATGAGAAAGCGAGGGTCACCTGAACCGGGGGGGAACGTGATCGAGCCTGCCATTATGGGAATGTCGTTGGCATCCCAGCCGCGCACCATCACCTGCTCTATCTCGTCGGGCATCTCCGGCATAATTCGATCCAACCGATCCCTCATCTCAGCAGAGGCGACCTGCAGATCGGTATCCTTCTGAAATTCAACGATTACGGAACCGCTCCCCCTGTTGGCACGCGACTGAATGCGCTTTACGTTGCCAACCTGCGCCACGGCTTCCTCCATCAGGCGCACCACCTTTTTCTCTACCTCGATAGCTCCGGCGTTCGGATAGGAAGCCCAGGCGAACAGACGCGGCCACTCCATGCCTTCTGGAAAGAGCGTCAGGGGAATCCGACTGTAGGCTATGGCACCAACGACGAGCATCGCCAATAAGATCATGGTAACCGTTACAGGCCGGTTAACCGAGAATCGCGGTAGCGGATAGGATCGTTCTTTCATGGATTACTCAATCTTTCCTATCGACTAGTGAGTAGACCGTGGGAATTACGACCAGCGTCAAAAAGGTCGAACTGGTCAAGCCTGCGATAACAGTTAGCGCCATGGGCGTGCGAATCTCGGCTCCATCTCCCAACCCCAGTGCCATCGGCAGTAATCCGAGAACGGTGGTAGAAGTCGTCATCAGAATGGGACGCAGTCGCACGCTGCCCGCGCGCACAATGGCGTCCATCTTGGCCATTCCGGACCGACGCAGCGTATTTATGTAGTCGACCAGAACAATGGCGTTGTTGACAACGATGCCGGCCAGCATAATCAGACCAATAAACACCACAATGCTCAGAGCTACCTGCATAACGTAAAGCGTCAGCAAAACGCCGATAAGCGCCAGAGGGACCGTAAACATGATGACAAACGGATGTACGAGCGATTCAAACTGCGAAGCCATCACGATGTAGACTAGGAAGATAGCCAGCAAGAGCGCAAAATACAGGCTGTTGAGCGACGTTTCCATCTCTTCGTTTTGTCCACTGATTACAAAGTCAAACCCCGGGGGAAACGCCATCTGACGCAGCGCCGCGTAAATGCGGCCAGAGGCTGTCCCCAGGTCGACGCCCTGGATATTGGCCGTGACCAACGCGGCGCGCTGCTGGTCGATTCGACGTATTTCGCTAGGCCCTTCGTCTACTCGAATATCCGCTACGGCAGAAAGTGGAATGGGAATAGCGCCCCCTGGATTGACCACAATGCGCTCCAATTCAGCTAGACCCAGACGATCCTCTTCGCGCAGACGCACCAAAACGTCGATCAGGCGCTCTTCCTCGCGAAAATCCGTAGCAACCCGGCCCTGCACCTTGTTGCGTACTAGTTCGGCCACGTTGTTCAGGCGCAGGCCGTAATTTGCAAGGCGGTCGCGGCGATAGTTGATCTGCAGCTCTGGATTGCCGACCTGGAGCGAGGAGCGCACGTCGACCAACCCTGGGATGCTGGCCAGACGAGCCTCTACGTCTTTGCTAATCCGACGCAGCTGCCGCAAATCATTACCGCGCACTTCGACTTCGATCGGCGTCTTGAAGCTAAATAACGCCGGATGGGCAATCTCCAACTCCACCTCTGGAATATCTGCCAGCAGCGTGCG
>CALDFW010000114.1 GCA_937942165.1 uncultured bacterium
CAATTCCAGGCAATCGTCAAAATGATGCCCCACCTGCCTGATGAACTGCAGGTCATGGTCGTCAATATCGATCATCCCGGCCGCCTCTGTGACTTTGTCGCATCGAACCTCGACCTGCAATTAGTTGAACACCAAGACCTGTTAGAAGCGCTCAATGTCAAAGAGCGTTTGCAGTATCTGACCGAACTCTTGGCGCGCGAAATAGAGATTCTCGAAGTGGGCAATCGCATCCAGACCCAAGTCCAGGAAAAACTCGGTAAATCTCAGCGCGAGTACTTTCTGCGCGAACAGCTGCGACAGATTCAGAAAGAGCTGAGCGGGTCCGATCCGATGATGGCCGAAGTGGACGAACTGCGCGATCGGCTTGACGCGGCGAATCTGCCGGAGGAGGCCATGGAGGCAGCTACGCGCGAACTGGATCGGATGCAGCAAATGCAGCAGAGCTCGCCCGAATATTCCGTGGTGCGCACCTACCTGGACTGGCTGATTCAACTGCCCTGGTCGCATGGGACAGAAGATCATCTGGATTTGGCTAAGGCCGAACAGATTCTCGACGAGGACCATTTTGGGCTGGAAAAAGTCAAAGAGCGCGTGTTGGAATACCTAGCCGTGCGCGCTCTGCGCAGCGATATGAAGGGGCCCATTCTGTGTTTTGTCGGTCCTCCTGGTGTGGGCAAAACGTCGTTGGGCCGTTCTATTGCCCGCGCGCTGGGTCGCAAGTTTGCGCGCATTTCCCTTGGAGGCGTGCGCGATGAGTCTGAAATTCGCGGCCACCGGCGAACCTATGTAGGCGCGCTGCCGGGAAGGCTTATTCAGGGTCTGCGCAAAGCCGGGAGCAACAATCCCGTGCTCATGCTAGATGAGATCGACAAGCTCGGGTTGGACTTTCGCGGAGATCCGGCCGCCGCACTCTTAGAAGTCCTCGACCCCCAGCAAAACGACACTTTTGTCGACCACTATCTCGACGTGCCGTTCGACCTTTCACAGGTCGTATTTATCACGACGGCAAACTTGCTGGCACCGGTGCCTGGTCCCCTGCGTGATCGGATGGAGGAAATAGCGATCCCCGGGTATACGCCGGATGAAAAAGTGCAAATTGCGCGACGTCATTTGCTGCCGCGTCAGCTGGCCGAACACGGCATAGGAGACAGACATTTTCGGCTCGATGACGACGCGCTTGAGCACGTGATTGCCGACTACACGCGCGAGGCGGGGCTGCGCAACTTAGAGAGGCAGCTGGGCAGCCTGAGTCGCAAAGTGGCCCGTCAGTTTGTCGAAGGACGGAAGCGGCGGGTCAACGTCGGACGTAAACAGGTAGAAAAACTGTTGGGTCCGGCTCCCTTCTTTCACGAGGTTGCCGGGCGAGAGCCAGCCGTTGGGGTCGTAACGGGTCTGGCTGCCACGGCGGCCGGCGGCGAAATCCTTCTCATAGAAGCTACGCGCATGTCGGGGCGTAAGAACCTCATGCTGACAGGGCAGCTGGGCGACGTTATGAAAGAGTCTGCGCATGCTGCACTCAGCTATTTGCGTTCGCAGGCAGATGCGCTAAACATATCGGCCAAGCTGATAGACGAATCGGACGTTCATTTGCACGTGCCGGCCGGTGCGACGCCCAAGGAGGGACCGTCGGCTGGCATTGCGCTTACGGCCGTGCTCGTCTCGCTGTTCACCAACAGAATTATTGACGCGCAGGTTGCTTTGACGGGAGAGGTCACGCTGCGTGGACGGGTCCTGCCAGTGGGCGGTATACGCGACAAGGTATTGGCTGCTCAGCGAGCAGGCATTCGCACCGTCGTCTTGCCTAAGCAGAACGGCGTCGATTTGGAAGAAGTGCCGGCGACGATTCGTCAGCGGTTAAATTTTGTGCTCGTCGAGCACATGGACGAAGTCCTGAGCGCCGTATTGGGCCCCAAGGCAAAGCGGCCGGCGGCACGGCGCGCTCGCGGTAAGACCTCGGCCTCGAAGGCGAGCCGGCGTTCCGCTGCACGCGCCAAGGCTGCAGGGCGATCGCGCAAGGCTGCCCGATGACCTCGAAGTGGAAAGAGGCGCTGGATAACGCCGCCTCAGAAGAGTGGACGGACGTCGCGCGCACGGTGCGTGAACGGGCTCTGCGTGGGATAGAGCTAGAACAGCTCGATGAAAACGGTCTCGCGGTGGCGCGTCGTATAACGGACTTGGCAGATGCCATTGTAACGTCAGCCTACGAGCAGTCGACGCATAGTAGTGACCCCAAGCCGCATGCGCTCGTAGCGTTAGGTGGGTTTGGTCGCCGAGAGATGGCGCCCTACTCGGATATCGATCTACTCTTTCTATTCCAGAAAGAAGAGGACAAATCGCCGGAGTTTATCTCCGGTGTGCTGCATCCGCTGTGGGATTTGGGGTTTGACGTCGGACACAGCAGCCGCACTATAGCGGAAGTCGTCAAGATGGCACGCGAGGACGTCGAGTCGTGCACGGCTATGATGGACGGCCGCCTGCTCGCCGGTGATAGCGCACTATTTGCGGAGTACGTGCAGCGCCTCTTTGGTCGATTGCCTAAGAGCGTTCCAACTCAGATAAACAAATGGCGTCAGGCGCGCATCGACAACAAGGATTCGGTGCAGCTTCTCGAGCCCAACATTAAAGAGAGCCCGGGCGGCCTGCGCGATATTCAAGCGTTAGAATGGGCAATGAAGTCGCAGAAGCAGCAGGCTGATGCGACGAGCCTGTGGTCCCACTATTTAGAGAGTGGAGACGTTGAGGCCGTCGAGCGGTCTCGCGCTTTCCTGTGGCGGGTGCGTCACCATATGCATTTTGCCGTTGGGCGTAAGCGCGACGTGCTTGAACAAGAGCTCAAAATGCAAATCGCCGAATCGTTCGGATATCGCGACGGGGGGCAAGAGCTCGGCGTCGAGCGCTTTATGCACGATTATTACCACCACGCGCGCGCTGTGTTCCATCTGGTTGATTTGGCGTTTGAGCGACTGACTCGTAAGCCCCGGCAAAGTGCGCGCAGCAAGTATATCGAGCACGGTGTGCTTTCGGTGGACGGGGAGATTCTCCTTTCCGACGGCGAGGACTACTTTGCCGAAGACCCGGTGCGCCTGCTGCGCATATTTCTCATGGCTCAAGTTAAAAATCTGAGGCTGAGTGAAGAGGTAAAGCGCACGGTAAAGAACAGCTTAAACCTGATAGGCGATGCGCTGCGCGCCGATCCAGAAGCCTGCGCGGTGTTTATGCGCATACTTAAGCGCAAAACGCGCGTAGCCAAGACGCTGCGCTCGATGCACCAACTCGGCGTTCTGGGCGCCTATCTGCCAGAATTCGGTGGGCTCGATTGCCTCGTCCAATACGATATATATCACATCTATACAGTGGATGAGCACACGCTGGTCGCGCTGGAGAACCTCGAGTCGCTCGGCGGTGACCAGGCACCGGCTATGTTGGCACAGGCGTTTGCCGAGTTTGAGCGCAAAGACCTGCTCTACCTCTCCGTGCTGCTTCACGACGTTGGCAAGTGGAAGCGACAGGAGCATATCTCCTGTGGCGTTGAAATGACCATGGAGCTGGTCGAACGCTTAGCGCTGCCTGAGGACGAGCGTCGCCTGCTGGTGTTTTTAGTGCGACGCCACCAGGATATGGTCATGATTTCGCGTCGTCGAGACTTGGACGACATCGAAATGATTCGCGACTTTGCCAGTGATTTTGCCAATATGCAGTGGCTGAGTGCGCTGTATCTCTTGTCCTATGCGGATCTATCCGCTGTTTCACCGGATGCCTGGAGCGAATGGCAGGGGGCGCTGCTCTGGGAACTCTACTACAAAACGGCCGAACAGCTAAAGTCGGGTATGCAGGCGCTGGAAGAGCGCCAGCGCGCTCGCCAGATTCTCGATGGGCATATCGCATCGGCGACGGGGCGTTGGCCGACGAATAAGATTGCCGCACTGCAGGCGCACGTAGAACAGCTACCGCCGCGCTATCTGGTAGCCTATGACATAGAGCAGGTAGAAGCGCATCTGGATCTGATTAAAGAGCTGGGCGATGCGGACGCGTTCACCGTGGCGTTCGTCGAGCACGTTGACTTTACAGAGATTGTGGTTTGCACGCGTGACCAGCCGCAGATATTGGCCAAAATCTGCGGCGCGTTGGCGGTAAACGACCTCAATATTCTGCGCGCTGATGTAAATACGCGTGAAGATCGCATCGCCCTAGACATCTTCCAAGTGCAAGACGTGGACGGCACGTCTGTCCTAGCGGACTGGAAAAAAGAACGCGTTATCGAACGGTTGGGTGACGTGCTAGAGCGCGGACAGAAAGCGCGCGAGTTGATACATCAGCACAGCGAACACTGGAGTCAGCGCAAGCGGGGACGCTATGTCCAGCAGCCGCAGGTTGAATTTGAGAACGGAGTTTCAGGTCAATACACGGTCATCGACGTGCGCGCCCAAGACGACGTCGGCTTGCTCTACCGAATAACCTATGCGCTAGGCGAGGCGAAGCTCGATATCCACATGGCCCTCGTCGATACGGTGGCATCGCGTGCTGCCGACGCGTTCTACGTGCTCAACTCTGAGGGAACAAAGATAGAAGACTACGAAGTCTTGGAAGACGTCCGCCAGCGCCTCTTGACTGCGTTGGAAAAGCCATAGCCCGTTTCTTTCCCCCTAGTGCTGAACCTCTACGCCGCGTTCTCGCAGCATCTCTATATGCTGGAGAGCCGCATCAGAAAGTGGATTCCCCCATACTTCAACTATGCGCAGGGCGGGCAGTACCAAGAGTGCATCTAACTCCGTTATACTATTTTCCGCTATTCTGAGCACCTCCAGTTGGGACAGGGTGCCCAGCGAGTCAATGGTTCGTATGGCATTGTCGTTGAGGTCGAGCACGGCCACATGCTCCAGTTTTGCCAGCGGGCGCACGTCAACGATTCTATTTGATCCAAGGCGGAGTTCGGCTAGGTCGACTAGGTTGGCTAGGGGGGCGACGTCCTCTATGCGATTGCCCGTAAGGCGCAGAGTTTGTAGTCGACTCAGCTGCGAGAGCGATCTCACGTGCGTGATGCGGTTGGCTGATAGGTTGAGATACTGTAGACTGGGCAGCCCTTCTAGGGGGGTCAGATCCTCTATCTCATTTTGCCATACGTTGAGCGACGTTAGCTGAGTGAGCTCGCGCAGCGGCTCCAACTCGGAGATGTGGTTGTTGGCCAGGGAAAGTCGTTCCAGCACACGGAGCGCAGCAAGGGCACTAATATCTCCGATCTCGCTCTTTCCCAGAGAGAGTTTGCGCAGCTGGTGCATGCGCATCAAGGGCTGCAAGTCGAGCTGTGCGTTGCCGCTGAGCGAGAGTTCGGTAAGTGCGGGCAGCGCACTGATGGGAGCCAGGTCGTGCACGCCGGTGTTACTCAAATCTAGATACGCTAGCTGGTTGAGTCGATGCAGTGGGGCAATGGACTGCAGCGGATTATTAGACAGGTGTAATTCGCGCAGAGCAACTAGCGATTCGAGCGGCTGTAGGTCGACAATTTCGTTGTGTGCAAGCTGTAGTAGGCGAAGGTCGAGCAGCTGCTCGATGCCCTCCAACTGTTCGATTTGAGCCCGTTCGGCGGTGAGAAAGAGCATATGTGCGCAGTCCTCTGCGCGAAGGTCTCCCCGTAACTGGCCCAGTTCCACGCGCACGGACAGCTCTAAGTGCGCGTCGGCGAACTGCGGTGCCGCCGATGCGGTCTCGACGCGTGCCAAGACGATAGCGGCAAAAATGTATAGGGTCAGCATGAGAGGGATGGCGGCCTTGTTCCAATCGATTTGGGGATCCATTCAATCGCACTGCAAATGATAGGGTACAAAAGGCCTATAGGCCAAACGGCGTGAGCATTGTGTTTTGGGCTGCTCTATGGTCCCGATTGGGCTATGTTGCAAGAGGGGCCAAGAGGGCGGCACAGCGCATTACGTGCGTTGGATAGGGATCGCTGGGATTGCGGAGGCTGTCGTGCCAGGCGTCGAGAACCAGGCCGGCAAACCCCCATGCCGCAATCTGTTCAACCGGATAGCCCAGTTCGTGTGAAAGCCACTCTACGCGCTTTTGCATCGCATCAGAGGGGTTGGGGAAGTGATCTAGTCCCGCGGGCCAATTGCGCAGCCAAGCGATAACTTCGTAGAGAGGATCTCCGTAGCACCCCTTGGGATCAATGGCTCCATAGGCTTCGTCGCCTACGCGTAGAAGATTCCAATGGTGTACGTCGCCGTGCAAGAGCACGGGCTTGTTCGGTGCATTGAGGAGATCGCGTAAGAGACCGTGCGCTCTTGGCGCTAGGGCTGCGTCTAGCGCCGATGGAAGCGCATCCCTTTCGAGCGACAGGCGCTGCTGTCCCCAGAGGCTGACGGGGATGAGGAGATCTGTGGTGGGAGCTGCGCGCCAGAGCGTTTTCATCGAGCGCGCAGCCACGTGCGTAGCCCGCTCTTCGTCCCTTTCGTCGGCCAGCGGCGTGCCGGGGCGGGCGCGCGCTAAAAGCAGTGCACCGTCCGGGGCATGGTGCTCAATCAGTGCGACGGCGCCGTTTCCATCATAGCAAGTTAGGGCGGCGATTTCGCGCGCTATGTCGTCGGAGGTGGAGTGGACAAAACCCACTTTTAAGACTGCTTCTCGCCCGCCTGCCAACCGGGCCGGAGCGACAAAGCTATACTGCGCTGCGGGAAAGGGCGTTCCGATGGATCCTAGAGACCAGCGGCGCATAGAGCGCTCTACTATAGAGGGAAGCTGCGCTATCCACGTGCGTCCATTCGCACCCCATTGGGTAGATGCGTTTCGCGCAAGCTTGTTGCCTACGGACAGATTCAAGTGCTGCGGCGTGCTGCAACGCGGCGAATCAGTTCGTCGGCGATTACCCCGGTGAGAATGACAATGCCAATAATGGCAAACTCTAGCTGAGTGGGTATGCCTAGCACGTTAATGGCATTGTATAATACGCGCATAACGGCTGCTCCGATAATAACGCCCAGTATAGAACCCTCGCCCCCTCGCAGCGAGCATCCGCCGAGGACGGCTGCGGCAATGGCGTAGAGTTCGTAAAAATTGCCCTGGCTCGCTGGCTGCACCGAGTTGACGTCGAGGGCAAAGAGGATGCCTCCCAATCCCGCCGTGCCCGAGCAAATAATGTAGGCCAGTATCTTCATGCGTTCGATAGGGACTCCGCTGTAGCGGGCGGCTTCTTCGTTGCGGCCTAGCGCCAGTAGATAGCGCCCCCAGATCGTGCGGTTGAGAAAGGCGGCCGCCGCCAGGCCCAATCCAACCAAGATGAGGAAGGGGATGGGGAGCGAGAAGCCACCGAAAAGAGCAATTTTCCCGATGGCCAGCGCGCGCAACGGTTCGTACGATGAGCCGAAGCCCTGTACTTGATCGTGTGTAATCCAACGACCCAAGCCGCGGTATAGCAGCAGGCCGCACAGCGTGACGACAAAGGGCTGCAGATGGACTCGGGTGATGAGGAGGCCGTGAAGTAGGCCAACGCACAGCGACAGAGCGAATACGGCCCCGATCGAAACTAGGGGTGGATATCCTGCGCTGAGGAGGAGAGGCAGCGTGCATCCTACCAGGCCGATAAGAGAGCCAATAGACAGGTCAATCCCCCCGGTGATGATAACAAATGCCGCGCCGATGCTTATGATGCCAAAAAGGGAAGTCCATCGAATGATGTTTTGCAAATTATAGGCGCTGGCAAACTTGGGTTCAATGGCCCAGGTCAGCGCAAAGACGGCAACGAGCAGACCAAAGATTCCGAGTATTTTTTTCATCAGGCCGCCCTTCCCGTTGCCAAATGCATGATGGATTCTTCGCTCAGTTGGTCGCGTTGAAGCTGGCCGGTAATGCGGCCTTCGTGCATGA
>CALDFW010000115.1 GCA_937942165.1 uncultured bacterium
GCTCGGCGCCGGTGCTGAGGCCGAAGACGTGGGGCAGGAAGTGTTTATCCGCTTTTACGAGTCATTGGACAGGTTCCGCGGTGATTCAGCCGTTGGGACGTACCTGACGCGTATTGCGATAAACCTTTCGCTCAATGCTATTGAGCGACGGAAACGCATGCGCTGGCGATTTTGGAGTCGCGACGAAGCAGAGGATCCCCCCGAGTACGTCGGTGTAGACGGGCGCGAAGAGCGTTCGGAGAGAGAGCGTAGCGAGTCTGTGCACGCGGCGTTGCAGCGGCTAGACCCTGCGTTTCGCGCCGTTGTAGTGTTGCGCATGTTGGAGGGGTATTCAACCAAGGAAACGGCCGATTTGCTGGATATTGCAGAGGGTACGGTGCTCTCGCGTCTTTCACGCGCGATGAAAAAGCTGGAGGATATCCTCAAGAACGAGGGTAATGCGATATATGATTGATGACATGGATACTCTGATGATGAGGGCGCTAGCCGGCGAGTTGAATGCCGATGAGGCCCGTCAATTTGCCCAGTTGCTGGAAACAGACGGCGGTATGCGAGCCAGATGGCAGCGACTGGAAAGCCTACAGGCAGATCTGCGCTCCGCGCGCGCCGACTCATTTGGACCGTTTTTTGCCGCGCGTGTAGCCGCGCGTGCGCAAGAGCGCGAGAGTCTAGTCGATGGGTTAATGTGGATGTTTCGTCCACTTTTCCCGGCTATGACGCTGGTCGCATTGATTATTGCGTTCAACAACTGGAGCGACCACGATGATACCTATGGAGATACGTCCATATTAGAAGCCGTTTTTGCCATTGAGCCTATTTCTCTGAATGCGGCGTACGCGATGGAGGAGTGAGATGCGACTCGGATCAAAAACTAAGGGCGCTATTATCCTGTTGTGTACTCTGCTGATCGGAATCGCTTTGGGTAGCCTAGGGATGGGAGCGCTTACGCGTCAGCGTTTGCAAATGATTCCCAATCCACACTTCTTTACGCGCCATACGCTCCGCCTCATCCAACCCCACGACGAGGCTCAGCGCGCGCGAGTGCGTTCCATACTAGAAAGCGCGAAGCCTCGTTTTAAGGAATTGGATACGGACCATCGCGCTGCGCTGCAATCTCTAGTTGATTCGGTATATGGAGAGCTCAAACCGCATGTAGATGCCGAGCAGTGGGCGCGTATTGAAGACAGAGACCGTCGCTTTCGCGAGATGATGGGGCGTTGGGGGGCTCGGCGACCACCGCGCGGCATGCGCCATCTCCACAAGGAGGGGCGCCCACCAGACAGTATGCGAGACGGACGCAAGAGGGACCGTTTGCCGCCCGGAGATCAATAGTATCAGTGGAGCGTTTTGTCATTTGGTTATGTGCATGGAAATACTAGTAAAGGATGGGATACCGTGAATAATAAATGGATGCACCTTCTGGTTGCCCTATTCAGTGTAGCGGCTGCTGCTGGGGTAGACGCGCGGCCAGATCGCGGACAGCGCGGTGAAGCGATGATGGATGCGCTGGGGCTCAGCGATGAGCAGAGAATGCATATAGAGAAGCTGCGCGAGGCACACCGTGAAGAGATGCGGGCGCTGCGCATGAGCGGTGCACGTCCAGATCCGCAAGCAATGGAGCGGCTGTTCGACGTGCATCAAAGGCAGATAGCGGAGACGTTGACGCCCGAGCAGCGCGAGCAGATGGAGCGTCTACGCCTAGAGCTCGGCCACAGGCGAGGCGGTCCGGACCGTTCCATAATGGGGCGACGCGGTGATAGGAGGCCGAGTGGTCCGACGATGCACGGTCCGGGAAAGCCCTTTGCCCAGCTCGACTTGAGCGAAGAACAGAGCGTCAAGCTAGATGCGCTTATGGAATCGCAGCACGAGGAGATGCAGGCGCTTGTGAAAGAGCATCGCGAGGCTATGCAAGCGCTGATCAGAGCACACCGCGAGGCCATGGAAAGCGTATTGACGAAGGCGCAGCGAGCCGAACTGGAGGAGATTAAAGACGATGCATTCTATCACCGCGCTAGGCGCGGTACTCCCAGGTAGGTAATAGCGAGACCGCATCCTACGTACATTCTGCGACACACGGTTCCGCTCAATCGCGTCCGGTGCCGTGTTTTAGTATAGACCGTACTGCGCTTTGAGGCGGCGTATTGTCGGATGATCGGCTTCAAAGGGCAGCGGGTGCGTCTGTGGTGCGGGCAGCGTGCCTTCGGCAAAGGGCGTGCTGGCTAGCTTTTGATTGTAGGCGATAACCATCAGAGCCTCTAGGTTGATGACGTCAAGCGCATTGTACGCCAGCAGCGTATGGAGGGCTTTCTCATCGCCGCGCTGCCAGTATTCATTCCACAGGATCACGGCGAAAAAGCCGTCTATATCTTCTAGTCCGCGACGATCTATGCCGAGCTGCCGTTCGCATCCTTTTAATCCTCCCTTGAGCCCCATGCTGCTCAACACATAGCGCAGGTCGATATGGGGCTGATCTAAGGGGGCCTGCAGGCAGCGTCGTACAAACGGCGCATCAAAGCTCTTGCCGTTGTAGCTGACGAGTACTTTATACTGCGCCACGTCTTCGGCAAATTGGTCCATATTGATACCGTGCACGTAGTGGCGTAGCTGCTGGCCGTCGTAGAGCACGATCGTTGTGATATGGTCCTCTGGCCCGCCCAATCCCGTAGTCTCTATATCGAAATAAGCCGTATCGTCGCGGAACTCCGCAAACAGCCGCCAGTGCTCACGCGCAGGGAGATTCTCATAGAAAAAATGCGGATTGCGCTCGCTCAGGTGATGGGTCGAGCGCCGCGCCGTGTCAATGAGCGCATCTGCTTTGTGCGGCGTAAGGGGCACCTGTTCAGACCAGAGTAGATCGCGCCAGGTGCGAAGCCCCTTGTCCCAGAGCAGGCGTTCGTTTTGTGGCCCTAAGCCGGGGGCATGACAGAACGTGTGTTGTAGCACGGGTGTGGCCTTTCGTTTGCGATGCACCAAGAAAAGACGCGTGGGGTGCCAGCGCAATAGGGGCGTCAAAGGATTCTGTCTCGTCTGCGCGCTGTTGACAGCTATAGGGCCAATGGTATACATTTGTTCACCTATAAAGTCAACTGTGTTTGCGTTATACAAGGTCTTCCCATATGGCATCCAATTTCTTTGATACATATACACGCGGTAGAAAAGGCGTGCAAATAGCTCCATACGCCGCGCAAGAACATGCAGCTATTCCCTTTTTCATAACGCGGGTTCCAGCCGGTTTCCCCTCGCCGGCAGCTGATTACTTAGACGATGGTCTCGATCTGAACAACTTGGTGATCCGCCATCCTGCAGCGACGTTTTTTGTGCGGGTAGAGGGAGAATCGATGCTGGGCGCTGGAATCCATCCCGGTGACACGCTGGTCGTTGATCGCGCCGAAGTCCCTGCGGATAGATCGGTAGTCGTGGCCGTGCTCAACGGCGAGTTTACGGTCAAGCGCATATCTCAGGAGGATGGAAACCTCTCGCTGGTGTCGGAAAATGAGCGCATGCCCCCCATTCGACTGAGTGAAGAAATGGATTTTGAGGTGTGGGGCGTAGTAACCTATGTCATACACCAGGTCCAATGAGTGGATCACACTTTGCCCTAGTCGACTGCAATAACTTCTACGCTTCCTGTGAGCAGGTGTTTCGTCCCGACTTGCGTGGCAGACCTGTGGTGGTCCTGAGCAATAATGACGGCTGCGTGGTCGCGCGCTCGCCAGAGGCCAAAGCCCTCGGCATTGGATTGGGCGATCCATACTTCAAAATTCGCTATGCTTTTGAGGGGTCTGAGGGCATTGCGTTCTCCTCCAACTACACGCTATACGGCGATATGTCGCGGCGCGTCATGGATACGCTGCGCACCTTCACCGATGAAATTGAAGTCTATTCTATCGATGAGGCCTTTCTCGGCCTTCGCGATCCCCTGCCCAATCTATTGTCGCGCGCACGGGCCCTACGCAGCACTGTAAAGCAGTGGACTGGGTTGACCGTATCGGTGGGACTCGGTGGGACTAAGACGCTGGCTAAAGTAGCCAATCGCCTTGCTAAGAGAGGAACGGGCGTGTGCAACTTGATTGAGCACGAGGATATGCAAGGCGTGCTGAGTGAAGTGGCGGTCGAAGATGTGTGGGGTATTGGTCCTCGATATGGTCGAATGCTGGCCTCGTATGGAATTACCAATGCGCTGCAGTTGAGCCAGGCAGACGACCAGTGGGTGCGGCGGCGTATGACGGTTGTGGGGCTGCGCACCGTACTCGAACTGCGCGGCATTCCCTGCTTTGGTCTGAATGAAACTCAGCAGCCCAAGAAAGCCATCGTCCGCTCCCGACAGTTTGGACGCGATGTGGTCGACCTAGAAGAAATACTTGAGCCACTCGCATCCTATGTTGCAGCGGCCGCCCGGGTGCTGCGCAAGCAGGGAAGCGTCGCTGGAGCGATGCGCGTGTCTATTGCTACGAGTCGTTTCAACGAATATACCTATGCCAACTCGATCTTTCGCACGTTGCCGTGGTCGACGGCGCATACGGGCGAGCTGATTGACTGGGCCTGTCAGTGCATGCGGCTGATATACCGACCTAACTTTGTCTATCGACGCTGCGGCGTTATGCTGACAGCGCTGACGCCCGCAGATATGCAGCAGACGAGCCTGCTGACCCAAGAGCACTACGATGGAAAAAAGAGAGCGCTCATGGAGGCGATTGACGGAGTCACGGCCCAGTGGGGAGAGCGGGCGCTCCACTGGGCGCGCGAGGGGTTGGGGCAGGGGTGGCGCATGCGGCAGGGACGTCGCTCGCCGCGCTATACGACGCGCTGGGACGAAGTGCCTGTGATAGCTTTGTAAGTAGGGTGTGCGGCCGCACAGCTACTTGCAATCGTGCGGATTAATTTTTGAAAATTAAAGTCTTTATAAACAATTATTTATGTGTGATTAACTTGCGTGTTGGGCACTGGTTCGATCGCTTTTCATGAAGGCATCCGTCGTATATGAAACTATTTCCTACATGTTGGCACTTATTGCTTTGTGCAACGTCATATATGAGATAGGCATAGCGGCTGCGGATACAGCAATTATATGTGTCTGGCAGTTGTTGGGCTTATGGTTTTAAACGCATTGGCTTAACGGCTGGCACGTAGCTTGCTATTGTATCGGTCTGTTGTCTCATAACTAGAATACATTCGTGTTTTTGCCTATTGTCTGGGTATAGGTGTATGTGATACAGCGCATTAGGCCAACGTCTAAGCAGTATTCGCTTGTAGCTTAATTGTCTGGTGCAGGCTATTTTTGGTAAGAGTCCATTCGCATGCAATCCGATTATCGAGCCGAAATCCTTATGGTGTGTGACTAATGAAAGCGGTAATACTTGCAGGAGGTTTAGGCACACGGCTTCGACCTCTCACAGAAGTGATTCCCAAGCCATTGCTGCCGATTGGTGAGAGCAATGTGTTGGAGATACAAATACAAAGCCTCAAGCGGTCCGGTTTTGAGCAAATTTATATTGCTACAAACTACAGGGCCGAATACGTAAAAGCTTTTTTAGGAGATGGAAGCAAGTACGGAGTTCAGCTGTTCTTTAGTCAAGAGGAAGAACCTCTTGGGACGTGTGGACCGCTGAGTCTTTTGCGCAACGAGTTGGATGCGCCATTTTTGCTAATGAACGGTGATATACT
>CALDFW010000116.1 GCA_937942165.1 uncultured bacterium
GGCTGTCACAGCCTCTATAGCCTGTAACGGGAGGAGTAAGTAGGGATGGTTGAGCGAGAAAACAGTTCAGGTTTAGGAGTGTTTTTCCATGGAGATAGGTCGTGTCGATAATGGCAGCGGTCGCACAGGGAGGGCGCACCGTTCTGTTTGGCAATCTCGATGTAGTAGGTGCGAGATGGAAGCACGGAGGCGGTGCGAACAATTGGACGGTGGAAAATGGAGCGCAGGACGCCCTGCCCGTCGCGCTCAACGATGCGGGTTTAGCCCAGCTATGGCTGACGAATGAGGACGGTGGGTGCCAGCGCGAAGTCTTCTCTACGTGTCGCGATGTGCACAGTGGCCTTGTTTGCGTGGAAAGGGAGCCGTTGGGCAGGTGCCAAGTTTTACTAGCGGACACCGAGCGCATTGCGCGTATAGTATGCGGATCAGAGCCGGGCGAACGCGAAACGCGCGCGCAGGGATACTTCGTCTGTGAGGATGTGGGGCTAGAGCATGCGATTGGAGCTGACGAGGAGGCGCTCTCCCTGCGCAGTGAGCGCATGTATGAGGGGGTAGAGGATCTCTATGCGTGGTTTCCCATCTTAGATAACGAAGACCTTGTTGAGCGATGTCGCGCACTGCTGTCGCAAGAGCCTGTGCGCTCTGAGGATACGTCTCTTTCCGTCGTTATCGATATTCAGGAGCGTCGGGTAGACTGTGCAGTTGACGGAGGACAGTGGAAAACGGTTTGGTTAAAATCTCAGTGAGAGGAGAGTAAATGATGAGCCGTCGCTATCGAGTTGCCTTGGTGGGCTGTGGTGGAATGGGTCGTCAGCACATACAGGCTTTGCACGATGTGCCCGATTTCTCTGTAGTTGCCCTGTGTGACGTTTCAGAGAATTCCTTGGCGCTTGCTGGAGAGATGGTTGAGGCCGCGTCATACAGAGACTGTGCGACGATGTGCGATGAGATAGAGCCGGATATCGTAGTGGTGGCGACGCAAACGCGCGGACACCTTGGCCCAAGCGTGGCGGCCTTGGAGCGCGGTATAAGCGTTTTGTGTGAGAAGCCGATTGCCATTGACTTAGAAGAGGCCGATCAGATGGTCGCCGCCGCGCAGCGCAGCGGAGCTCGTCTCGCGATCAACCAACAGAACCACGTTAATCCGGGTATTCGCAAGGCTCAGGAGATGGTCGCTGCAGGCACAATAGGAGAAGTAGTTCTCGTGCGCGGACGCAATAAGTCAGGGCGTAAAAGCGGCAACGAATTTACGGAGATGGGCACGCATGTGACGGATATGATGCTGTGCTTTGGCGGGCAGCCAGAGTGGTGTTCGGGGACGGTCTACTGGCGGGGAGCCTTGGCCGGGTCTGATGATATTATGGATTCCAAAGAGATGGCGCCTAAAGATCGAGATTCGGGGCCCGTGCTTGGGGAGCGCGCGATAGGGCACTACGGATTTGCCGGAGGTATCCTAGGCGAAGTTCACTTTTTGGGATATGAGACGCTCATGAGCGACAACTATGGCGTCGATATATTGGGCACGAATGGACAGCTTACCGTCCGCGCGTCCCGCTGGAGAGATACCTGTCTCTGGCACCTGCCGCGACCCATGGAAGGCACGCCGTCCGATCTGGATGCTTGGCAGGAGGTGCCCCTAGGAGACCGGGGACGCGAAGATCCCATCATACGAATGTATTACGAGCTTGCTCGAGCAATTGAAGAAGAGTGCGAACCTCCTAGCAGCGGGTTGGAAGGTCGCACCGCGTTTGAGATGATTCTCGGTTTGTATCAATCCCACCGCCAGGGAGGTGCGCGCGTCGAACTTCCCTTGGTTGATCGGCGTCATCCACTCGTAGCGTGGCGAGACGAGCGCTAGGCAACGGCATGCTCCTTCTCTTGCGTCCAGTTGAAACGGAGTAGTGGATGCGATGGCTGAGGTCGATCGCCGCAAAGCATACCTATATGGGATTGCGACCGTATTGTTGTGGTCTACGGTAGCCTCTGCTTTCAAGCTTTCCCTGCGCTATCTCGACTACGCACAGCTGCTGCTCTATGCTAGTGCAGTATCGACAGTCGCCCTTGGATGCGCCGTGCTGGTGCAGGGAAAAGTCAGTCACTTATGGTCCGAGGCGCGGAGGGCTTGGGGACGCGCTCTGCTGCTCGGTCTGTGCAATCCGCTGGCTTATTATCTCGTTTTGTTTAGCGCGTATGAACGTTTGCCGGCTCAAGAGGCACAGCCGCTTAACTACACGTGGGCGCTGACGCTGGCGCTGCTTTCCGTCCCACTCTTAAAGCAGCGACTCCGCTGGCAGGATGGCGTGGGAGGTATAGTGTGCTATGCTGGGGTGCTGGTTATCAGCACGCACGGAGACGTTTTTGCGCTTCATTTCACCGATTCATTCGGCGTCGTCTTGGCGTTGGGCAGCACCGTACTTTGGGCTCTTTACTGGATTTTTAATACTCGCGAAGCGGGTGATCCGATCGTACGGCTGTTTCTCAACTTTGCTCTTTCTCTACCCTTTGTGGGTCTATATTGCGCCTGGCAGTCGAGCCTGTGGCCGGTGCCTATAGAGGGCCTAGTTGGGGCGGGATATGTAGGTCTTTTTGAGATGGGCGTAGCTTTTGTGCTGTGGCAACAGGCAATGCGCTACGCCGAAAATACGGCTCAGGTAGGAAACCTTATTTTTGTTTCCCCGTTCCTCTCGCTGGGATTTATTTATCTGTTGGTGGACGAGGCGATTCGTCCCTCGACGCCCGTCGGGCTCGCGCTGGTTATTGCCGGTCTCGTCCTACAGCAGATGGGGCGCTCTGCGCAGCCTATTCCGAATCGTTGACGGGCCCAAAGTGAGGTCCCCACTGCTCTGCGATCTGGCGACCTTGGTCCAGCAAGTTCTCTTCTTCTTCAACGGTCAGCGGCTGGTAGCGACGGATCCATTCGACGTTTTGCTCAAGTTCTTCCTCGCTGAATACTCCGACAACGGCTGTTCCGACGCCAGGCAGTCCAAGCGCGTAGCGCAGGGCCCGTTCATAGTCGGTAAAACCGCCGGTTTGCACTGCAGAAGCAATGGGCTGCTCATACTTCATGTCCGTGGCACCGCCGTACACTTTCATGGCCGCTACGGCCACGTCTTTTTCCCTCGCCTTAGACAGAACGTCCCCATCAAAGCCGTAGGTGAAATGGTCGGCGAAGTTTAGGGCGATCATCAGAACGTCTATGTCGCTCTCTTCCAGTACGCGCAGAACTTTCCAAGGGTTGTTGTGGGCCGAGACGCCAATATGGCGAATGAGTCCTTGTTGTTTTGCTGTGCGCAGAGCGGCCAGTGAACCCGTCGGGGAGAGTATTTTCTCAACGTCATGGCTGCCAACCGAGTGCACAAATACCAGGTCGAGATAGTCAGTTTTCAGGTCGCGCAGGCTGTCCTCCACAATGCGCTGCGCTTCTGCACCATCTTCTGTGAGCGCTTTGCTGACTAGGAATATTTCCTCGCGCCGCGTCGGCACAATTTCACCCAGCTGTTTCTGGGCGCGCCCATACAGCGGCGCAGTGTCCACATAGGTTACACCGAGATCGATCGCACGGTTAAATAGGCGAATGGCTTCGTCGTCCCCAAGGCCGGTACCGCCGGGGGCCGTGCCGAGGCCGAGCAGCGGCACGCGTTCGCCGGTCTTGCCAAATCGGCGGTGGGGAAGCGGTAGGTGAGTCGTCTGAGTTGTCGATGCCGTTGTCGTCATGGGTAGCCTATTTTCTGGAGTCATATGTAAGACCAATATAACGCGTGCGGTGGGGATCTGTAAATGTGCCGATGATTTGGCCTAGCGCTTGCCGCGACCTATCTTACGCTCATTATTTTTGCACATAGGAGGAAATCATGGCAAAGAAAAGTACACAAAAGCCCATCCTACATCAGTGCGCGACGCTTGGATCGCTCATGGGGTATGGAGGTAGGGGGGGAGAGTGGAGCACAGAGAAGAAAATCGAAACAATCCGCAAGGCTGGTTTTACGGGCTTTGTTGGTCGCACCGCTTTTGTCAGTCCCCAGCAGGTGGCCGATTCGGGGCTCCTATTCGCCTGCACCACCGACTTAGGTGGTATCGGAGAGATCAAACCCAAGCTGCGTGATATCAAAGCAGCTGGAGCCCGCGTCGTCAACGTGCAGATGCTCGACCACGATACTCCGACCAAACGGGCCGTAGAAGTGGCTCGCCGGCTGATGGCCGCAGCGGATGAAATGGATATGGACGTATCCGTGGAAGTGCATCGCGATACCTGTACAGAAACGCCAGAAAAAACCTATGCGCTGGCGGCAGGGTTTGAAAAAGCGGAAAAAAAGAAGTTGAAAATGACCTGGGATTTTTCTCATCCGGCCATCGTGAAACACCTTTCCCCGCCGTATTGGGATCGCCTTGCCGAGCGTCCCGATTTGATTCAACATGCCAACCAACTGCATTTTCGTCCCTTTAATGGACATCACGCACAGATCCCTGCGCTCGATAGAAAAGGGGGCTTCACCCCAGAATTTATCGACTGGCTTGAATTTGCCGAGCGGGTTTTAGCCTGTTGGTTGGAAACGGCTACGCCCGGACGAGAGCTCTTTGTCTGTCCGGAGCAGATTGCGGGCGGCTATTTTGTCTCGGTATTTGGCGACCGCTGGAAAGATGTCTTGGCGATTCAGGGGGCGATTGATCGGGTGTGGAAAAAGCAGCTGCGCAAATGGAAGGCACCTAGGTAAATGGTCGTAGTCCGCAAGTGTATTGATATGCTGTGTGCTACAGAGCGATCGATGGATGGCATCTATACGCCGTCCTGCTTACCCAAAAATAGAGGCAGAGGACACCACTGATCGAGCGCGGCTGAATCGGGTGTTAGCTCTGCCACGGCAGAGGGCGCTAGTGGACCAAAGAACAGCCTGTGCGCAGTAGGTGCATCGACTGAGATTGCGGGTTTTTCTTCGGTTTTTTCACAGCGCGTAGCTCCGTTTTGCACTTCCAGCGTCAGCGTGCCATATCCAATGATCTCTATACAGATGCGTCCGTCGACCAGAGGCCCTATAGCAGCGCGGACGTCGAGCAGAGCCTCTAATGTCTCCAGCCATTTAAACACCTGCCAATTGCCCGTGTAACTGGTCGAAACCGATTCCGCTAGGGGGCCGAGTTGGCGAACCAGAGGATGCCACGGAGCCAAGTCGAAATGCGTGCTGTTGCCGCTCTGCTGGCCCGTCCATGCTCGCGCTATTTCTAGCAAGGGATTACCCTCGGATACGGCATGGATCTCAGTCACTGAATCTCCGCTGCCGTTGGCCACGAGATAGCCGACCATACGCCCGTCCGGAGCTAGGGCAATATACGGTTTGTTTTTCCAACTGCGCAGCTGCAAGTCAAAGCGCTCAGCCGTGCGTTGACAGCGATACGGCTGAGCGTCATGCAGCTCGATACACCCGGCGCGATGGGTTAGATCAGCAGCGTCGAGTGGCTGGAATACGAGGCTACTCGACGCGTCTCCGTAGGCATGGCGTAGATTGGTCTTGCTCAGAGTAAACGAGTGGCCTATGCCACATTTCTCATAGCCAAAATAGGCGTAGCGCTGTCGCTGTCCTCCCAGCCACGATAGGTGCTTGCCCTCGTCGCGCATACGCGCTATGCAGTGATGCATGAGCTGGCGCATATAGCCGGCACCGCGCCGGCGCGGGTGGCTAGAAACGCCTCCGATCCCAGCCATTGCAAGGCGGGTGTTGCCCAGCTGCCATTCGATGGGAAAGGAGCCGACGACGGCGCGAATGCGCCCCGCTTCGCGCACGGCCCAATTCCACCCCATCATCTCGTCATCCGGTTGGTAAAGTGCTGGTAGTAGACGGGGAAAGTCGGTAGGGCTACTCGCGCTAAAGACGAGGTTCATAAAATCCATAGCGTCTTCAAAGTCATCGGCTCTTAACCGTACTATTTCAATGGCCATAGCGTGCTTTCTGTGCGGGAGCGTATCTATCTATCGAGGACGGAGGTGTTAGAAAATTCGATAAAGGGAAAGCACTCGGGTACGTGGGAATCCCAAACGCCGTGCGGGCTCCACGCCCAGCCGCCCGGATCTCGCGAGGGTGGGGCCTCTTTGTATTGGTTGAAGCGAGAAAAGTCCATGCGCCATACGTCTCCTTCATTCGGGGGTAGGGCGCGATTGTCGCCTCGGGCCAGAACGCCCATAGAAGCCCAGGGGAAGGCCAACTCTACCGTCCAGCCTCGGTCGCGATCACTGTCATCGTTGAGCGTGCCGTCGACGTGGACGGCCCACTGGAGGCCGGGTAAATCCCAGCGAAAAAAGCCTCGGCGCATGCCGCGTGGGTGGTTGCTGAGTCCAACGCCGTTAAATGGCTGTGCCCCCTCGGCGTCGGGTTGAAGGCCAGGTAGCTTGTCGTATCCATCTCGTTGGTAGGCTTCTTCCCAAACAAAGAGCACTTCGTAGATCGTGCCGAGTGCGTTGATCTCAAACTCGTAGTAGGCATCTTGGCCTGCAATAAATACTTCGACATCGTTGTTTTGATAAATCGGCGCATCGCGTTCGGTGAGCGTTGCCGTTACAAACGGTTCCTCTATCCAAAAGCCGACATACAGATTGCGATCGTCCCAGAGCACCGCAGAGCGCGTGTCGTGGATGCCGCAGTCGCCGTGGATCAAATCGCGAAAGCGCGGACTGCGTGGGGCCGCCAGCCAACTCGGTTCATCGAGGTGGCCGTCGATGGCTATGGGGTCTGCGGTTCGATAGGCCGTATAGCGGGCGACGTCTCGTTCTGGCCAAGGGGGAAATGAATCGGTCATAGCTTGGATTCCTCAGCTGACTGTGATTGCTTCAATTGGTCTTGAAATGCAGCGCGAAACTTACGCACTTTTGGGTTGATGACCATCGCGCAATACGATTGGTTTGGATTGTTCTTGAAATAATTCTGATGATACTCTTCGGCCGGATAGAAGTCGATAAAGGCGGCAATTTGCGTCACGATTGGTGCTGCCCAAAGGTCGCTGGCCTCTGTTTCAGCGAGCGAGGCAAGCGCGTCTTTTTGCTGTTGTTCATCGTGGTAGAAAATCGCCGATCGGTACTGGGTGCCTGTGTCAGCCCCCTGACGGTTGAGCGTTGTGGGGTCGTGCGTGCGCCAAAAAATATGCAGCAGGTCGCCAAAGCTAACGACGGATGGGTCAAAGTGAATTTGTATGACTTCGGCGTGGCCCGTTTCACCGGTACACACAGCTTGATAGGTCGGATTTTCTACCTGACCCCCGCTGTAGCCGGATATAACTCTGTCGACGCCAATTACGTCCTGAAAGATAGCTTCTACGCACCAAAAACAGCCCGCGCCCAACGTGGCGACCTCTAGCTGGTTAGACATCCTGAGACTCCCCTGTATTGAAACGGTGTTTCGGTCAAAATGTGTGTATGTGTCATAGTATACAGTGCACCTGCGGTGGCGACAATGGGACGCATTGCTTGACAGAAAAGGCTAGATGCCATGATATTTAAAACGCCCTGTAATCCCCACAGAGGTGCTCCCCCGTTGTCAAACGAAACGGGTGCTTCCAATGCCACTTGCATTTGACGTGATTCGTCCCAAGGTAGACGATGAAACGTGGAAAATGACCAAGACTTTTCTCTTGGGATTTTTCGTTGGTGAGACGTTTTTGCTGGTACTCTTTGGCGTCGTGCTATAAGAGGACAAGGCGATAGAGTATAGAGAGGGTGGGCCCAAGCGCTCACCCTCTTTTTGTTCTACTGGAGTTGTGCATTTTAACGCCTGCTCTAAGTGCTCCCACCGATCTGTTCGAAGAATGTGTCGGGTAGTTCTGTATAATCGACGATACTGCCGATGGCCAACCCGCTGGGAGGAGGGGGGGCGCTATACAAAACGGCGATCGCCGGAATACCCGCCGCTTTTGCAGCCTGGAGGCCGGGCGTGGAGTCCTCAAAGACCAAGCACTGCGCTGGAGGGATCGCAAGCTGCTCTGCGGCTAGTTGGTAGCATGACGGGTCGGGTTTTGACGCCGCATACTGTTCGCTGCTTACGACGAAAGAGCAGGCTGACTCCAGCCCTGAATGCCGCAGAAAATGGTCTACTGCATCGGCGTTGCTGCTCGTAACAATACCCGTTGGAAAGCGGCTGCTTGCGGCAAGAAATGCTTCCTGTGCCGCTGGAATCAGAGGCGGTGGGGCGCTTATGGACTGCTCAAAGAAATGCGTTGAAAGTGCCTCTATGGTATAATCGAGGTCATCTAACGTGGGAAAGAGGGCCTTTAAACGCAGGGCAATCGCGCGCCAGGTCGTGCCGTGAAACAGGCGTAGATCGAGGTTGTTTGCAGGGAGCGCATGTTTTTGTAGCAGGTAGAATACCGCGCGATCCGTTAGGGACTCCGAATCGATAAGCGTGCCGTCGAGATCAAAGAATACGGCCCGTATGGAAGAGGGCGGTTGCATGGCGTGGAGCGCGTTTCTCCGGGCCAACCGGATTGGCTTTTCAGCGCAGGGGTACGGTATCTGATTGGACGATGGCTTTGGTCTCAGTGTAGTGAGCCGATGCCATGAGTTCGAGCGTTTCTGGCCAGAGGTGTGCTCTGATCGATTCGGGCAGCGCGTGCGGTTGCCCTTTGAACTGAGGGCGGTAACGCAAGACCAGCGTGCGGCGCATGCGGTCTTTGGGACGCCACTGCAGCGTGCCGTGCGCAACCATTTCAGTCATAATTACGACATCGCCCGCTTTAGGCGTCACGTTGATGATTCCAGGCGGCAGCGGTGCATCGGCCCCCAACGCGTCATCGTTGCAAAAAGAGGCTGGGCGCGGGAAGGCGGCTTTGTGTGAGCCGGGTATGACAATTAGACCGCCGTCTCCCCGGTTTACGTCGTCAAAATAGGGAAATATGACAAAGTCGTCGCAGTATATACGACCCTCTCGCGTATCGTAGCGCGTGCTTTGCCAGCCGTAGTCTTCGCGGGCGCAGTGCAGTTTGAGCGGTGGGTGCTCGTGGGTGTCGACTAGCAGCGTTCCGCGAGAAAACGCCGGCTTGTCGTGCGTAAACTCTCGAATTATAGGCCAGAGCGCTGGGTGCATGACGAGCGATTCCAAAGCCTTATCAAACGCGAAGCCATTTTCGTAATTTTTGCCGTCGGCCGAGCGGGCGAACCCCTCGGCTAGCTGTTCGTCTGGTGTTGCAATGTAGCGATCGATGGCTGCCCGACCCGAAGCAAGCTGTTCGGGCGTCAGAACGTCGGGTATGTGAAGATAGCCCTGTAGGTCAAAGAGATAGCGCTGGGTTGGCGTCATAAGAGTTTCCCAATGGGGTTGTCTGTTGTTTAATTTTTTAGAGGAACGCTTAGATTGTAGCCATCCGTTGCCTGTGCGTCCAGCAGTGTCTGTTGCCACAGGTGGTTGAGTGCTCTATCGGCACATGCCGCTGGGCTTGGAGGGAGCCATGATGCATATAGATTTTAATTCCATCGTTGAAGCGGCTTGGTATGACTATGATCCATCGCGCGCGGTGCGATCGATTAGCGACATCAGCGCCATGGTATCGACCAATCACGTATTTCGTCTCCGCCTGGAAGACGAGACAACAGTCATTGCCAAGTTTTCTTATTTTGGCACGTATGAAGACTTCGTGGAAGACCATTCGTTAATTAACGCACTGGCCAACAATCTACCCGAGCCCTACGATAACGTTCTATCGCGATCTCTGCTGCGTAAAAACGGCCTCTTTACTTATCGCCACAGAGACGGACTGCTCGACTCATGGGTTGTTTTTTACAACCCAATCCGCGTGGCACACAAACTCCCGCGCATCCTCAGTGAGGCACAGATCGCCACGTTGGGCAGCGAGTTGGCTCACTTTCACCGAGCCTGCCACCGCCTGCGCAATATCCTACCAGATTGGTCAAAGACGCTAAAGGGAGATATGCTGAGTCTCCTGTGGCATTTGGATACGGAAGAGGGGCAATTTAGGCACAGAGGCACCGTCGACCAGATACGGCGTCAGGTAGACTTATTCGACGAGAATATGGAGAAGTTGGGGGCCTATGCATGGGACTCTACGCCCGTATTTGTGGATTGGAATATCGGTAATTTCTCAGTCACTGATGATACAAAACTCTTTTCGCGCTGGGATTACGACTGGTTTCGAATGAGCTCGCGCGTATTGGATTTTTACTTTTTGAGCCGAGTGTGTTCGACTGTGGGGGATCGAACAATTTTCTCCTATCTAATCGACCCCGTAATGGAGCCTCGCTTTCTGATATTCCTCAAGGCCTATCATGCGATCTACCCCATCACGCGCGACGAAGTGCTCTTTATGAGGGAAGCCTATCGTTTCTTTATACTGAACTACGTCGTAAAGTATGGTCACTATTTTTTCCACGAACTCTATGCGACTAAGCTGCAGAGAGAAGCGTTTGACGTATACTTCCCCAACCTAGAGAAACACTTTAATCCCGACCCCGTTTTTAAGGCACTAGATCTCTAAGTATGGAAACTACTGACTTTTTCGAAGTGGCCAAGCGGTATAAAGTTCTCTTTTTCGACGCCTACGGCGTATTGAAAAACTCGCGTGGTATACTCGAGGGCATTGATCGAACGTTCAAATTCCTGCTCGAAGCGGACATCGACTTTTACATCGTTACCAACGATGCTTCGCGCAGTCCTCAGCGCCTGGCAGCGGCTTATATTGAGCAGGGCCTAGCGGTGGTGGATGCCAACCGAATTATCTCATCGGGCATGTTGGCTACAGAATACCTTCGTCTGAAAGTAAAGACGGGGAGCGTGGCCTATTTGGGCACAGAGGCTTCCGCGCACTACTTACAGGAAGTAGGACTGGATACGCTGTCGATCGCCGACGTAAACCTCGACCAATGCGAGGATATCAATGCCTTGGTCTTTCTAGATGATGAAGGGTTCGATTGGAATCGCGACATCAACAAGATCGTCAACTTGCTACGGAAGCGTAATATACCGGCTATCGTAGCCAATACAGATCGCTCCTACCCGGTATCGAGCAAAGAAGTGGCCGTCGCCATTGGCGGCGTCGCCGACATGGTCGAGGCGATTACGGGCCGTCGATTTATCAAGTTTGGAAAGCCGGATGCGCAGATGTTCATCTTTGCATACGATCATTCGCAGCGCGCGCAGGAAGTGGGCAAGGAACAGATCCTAATGGTGGGCGATACGCTGACGACGGATATACTAGGCGGCAATAAATTTGGTATTGATACGGCGCTCGTTTTGTCTGGCAACACGCTGCGCGAATCGGCTGCCGAACAGATTCACGCCACGGGAATTATTCCCGACTACATCTGCGAAAGCGCTGTTATTCGCTGACTAGCTCGACATGCCCGAGAGGTGCAGTTCTTCGGCGCGGTGACAGCTTACGGCGTGATCTGTTTCAATCGACTGCAGCGTAGGGACCTCCGTTTTGCACTGAGAGGTCGCGTGTCTGCAGCGCGGATGAAAGGGGCAGCCCGCTGGCGGGTTAGAGGGATCTGCTACTTCACCCTGCAGAAGCAGCGGCGGTTGGCGCTGCGCTGGGTCTGCTACCGGCGCTGCGGCCATGAGCGCCTCGCTATAGGGATGGCGAGGTCGACTAAACAGGGCATCTACCGGTGCTTCTTCGACAATTTTACCCACGTACATAACGGCGACGCGGTCGGCTATATGGCGAACTACGCTCAAATCGTGCGCGATAAATAGATAGGTCAAGCCCAGATCGTCTTGCAGGTTTTGCAGCAGGTTTAGAATCTGTGCTTGCACCGATACGTCTAGTGCGGAAACCGGCTCGTCTGCCACGATCATGCGGGGGTGTAGAGCGAGGGCCCGCGCTATGCCTATGCGCTGCCGCTGTCCGCCAGAAAAGGCATGTGGATAACGCCGCATGTGCTGTGGGTTGAGACCGACTTGGTCCATTAGTTGGCGGACGCGCTCTTCGCGTTGGGCGCCGTCCTTTATTCCGTGGACTAGCAGCGGTTCGCCAACGATCTCAAAGACCGTCATGCGAGGATTGAGCGATGCATAGGGGTCTTGAAAGATCATCTGCATGTGTCGCCGCAGGCCTTTCAACTCCTCTTCGTCGGCATCCATTACGTCTATGGCTTCTCCATCGAGGTGGAAAGATACCCGTCCATCTGTGGGCTGGTACGCGCGTAGGAGGGTGCGACCAACCGTCGTCTTTCCCGAACCGCTCTCTCCGACCAGTGCTAAACATTCGCCGGAACGGAGTGCAAAGCTGACGCCATCAACGGCCTTAACGTAGCCCACTACCTTGTCGAAGAGTCCGCTGGTAATGGGAAAGTATTTTTTTAGATCGACGACCTCGAGCAGTGTTTCAGCCATCTGATGGCCTTTCTTTTCGCCGCAGGCACGCGCTTAGATGCCCCGTCTCAATGGCGTGTAAGAGGGGGCGTTGACCCGTGTCGCATAGGCCTGGTTCACACTCGTCACAGCGCGTATGAAACGCGCAGCCGTCAAGCCTTTGAAAGGGATCGGGGACGCTGCCGCGGATCGCCTGAAGCTGGCTTTTACGCTCGATATGGAGCCCGGGCAGAGAGCGTAAGAGCGCTTCGGTATAGGGGTGTTGGGGAGCGGAGAAGATGCGCTCTACGCTGCCGTATTCCACGACGCGTCCCCAGTACATAACGGCGACCTCGTCTGCCATCTGTGCGACTACGCCCAGATCGTGCGTAATGAGTAGAATAGCCATGTCGAGCTCGGCCTGTAGCTCGCGCATTAAAGCCAAGATTTGCGCCTGGATCGTCACGTCGAGCGCCGTAGTTGGCTCGTCTGCTATGAGCAACTGTGGGCGACACGAAAGGGCCATGGCGATGACGGCGCGCTGTCGCAGACCTCCGCTCATTTCGTGTGGATACTGCGCATAGCGTCCCTCTGGATCGGGCATGCCCACGCGTTCCATAATGTGCACGGCGCGTGCGCGTGCTTCGCGCTTATCGACGCGCATGTGTAGCCGCACGGCTTCAGCTATCTGGCTGCCCACCGTATGCACTGGACTCAGGCTAGTCATAGGCTCTTGAAAAATCATGGCCACTTCGGCCCCGCGGATGCGTCGCATTTGCTTACCGTCGGGCGGGAGCTGCGTAAGCTCAATGTCGCCCTCTTCCCGGTGCAAAACGATCGATCCATCGGTGATGCGTCCGGGGCGTGAAATCATCTGCAGTATAGAAAACGCCGTGATGCTTTTACCGCAGCCACTTTCACCAACTACGCACAGGGTTTTGCCGCGTGGTATCTGCAGGTTGACACCGTCGACGGCACGAACCGTGCCTTCGTCGAGAAAAAACTGAGTGTGCAGGTTTTCTATGGTGAGGATAGAGTCCATTATACGCTTTCCTGCTATCGGCCGTAGGGATCGGCCGCATCGCGCAGGCCATCGCCGACAAAGTTAAAGGCCAATACGGCAACAACGACAAAAACGGCCGGCGTGAGCAACCATGGCTGCATGGCGACGGCTTGCACGTTTTGCGCTTCCTGTAGCAACACCCCCCAACTGGTTATGGGTGAACGCAGGCCAAGGCCGAGAAAGCTCAGCGAGGTCTCGCCGAGAATCATACCGGGCAGCGCCAGCGTCAGGCTGACTACTATATGGCTCGTGAAGCCCGGAAGGAGGTGTCGTCCCATGATGCGTCGTTTGCTCGCACCCATGAGGACCGCCGCCGTCGCGTAGTCTTCTTCGCGCAGGGCGAGTATTTTTCCGCGGACGACGCGGGCCAAGCCGGTCCAGCCGAGAAAAGAGAGGACGACGGTAATGCCAAAGTAGATCTGCAGGGGAGACCAAGTGGACGGGAGTGCGGCCGACAGGGCCATCCAGAGCGGAATAGAGGGAAAAGAGCGTAGAATCTCAATTAGGCGCTGTATTAGGTTGTCAATCCAGCCGCCGTAATAGCCCGACACGGCGCCTATGGAGAGTCCAAAGACAAAACTTAGCGCAACGCCAATTAGTCCAACCGTGAGCGATATGCGCGCGCCGTACAGAATACGCGTCAGCAGGTCGCGTCCGAGCGAATCGGTGCCCAGTAGAAAAAGCGTTCCTCCCCGATCGACGCCGATAAAATGGCGATCAGTTTCAAAGAGGCCCAAGAATCGGTAGGGCGTTCCGCGCGCAAAGAAGCGCAGGGGATAGACCTGCGTGCGATCTTCTGCGTAGACCTTGCGCAGCGTTTCGGGATGGCGCATGCCCTTAATGCCATAAACGAAGGGCACTAAATGTACGCCATCTGGACCAATCCAGTGTAGGCGCTGGGGCGGGGCGTAGATGTAGTCGATGTGCTGGTCTTCCAGTCCGTAAGGAGAGAGGAAATCGCAAAATAGCGCACTCATGTAGAGCGCAATAACGGTTAGGCCAGACCAGACTGCCAGGCGATGCTTGGCAAATTTGCGCGCCATGAGCTGCCACTGCGAGGCCGTATAGAGATCATCGCCGTCGGCGTGTTCTGTAGTTGTCGATTCGCTCATACGTAACTCGGCTCCGAAAAAACGTTAAATCCTCCTGATTTGCATACGCGCATGTCGGGCGATTCGCGGAGTAGGACTGGTGTAGTCATGTTAACCCACCTTTATGAGCGCTAACCCTGCGGCAATGGATAGCACGCCAACTAGCTTGAGCCGCGTGTACTTCTCGCCCAGAAATACAAAGCCAATTAAGGCCCCGATAACGACGGAGGACTCCCGTGCGGCTACAATGTAGCTGACGGGGCCCAGCGTGTAGGCGTATAGAATCAACAGATAGGTTCCAAGAGAACCTAGTCCTATGAAAGCGATGTGGGGGTAGTGCGTTAGTGCGGTAGCCCATAGGGTGCCTCGGTGCTGAATCCAGATAAATGGCCAGCGAAGAAGGGATCCGATAATCCACATGCCTGTTATGTAATACAGAGGGTGAATCAGGCGGACGCCCACTTTGTCGACGAGTGAATAGGCGACGATCGATAGCCCGACTGAGAGTGCTGGCAGCAGGCTGCGGCCCTGCGAAAGACCGCTGCGCAGCGCCGGTAGGCTGATCAAGCCTATGCCCAGCAGGATCAGAGCAATGCCCGCGCTGCCCCAAAGAGAGACGCTTTCTCCCAAGAGCATAACGCCCCCCAGGGCAGTAAGCCCTACGCCTGAGCCGCGCGCAATCGGGTAGACCAGCGAAATATCGCCTTCCTCGTAGGCCCACGATAGGAGCGCAAAGTAGGCTGCGTGTAGCACGCCTGTTGCCAAAAGGCACAGCAGTGCCATCCCCGTTAGAATGGGTGGACCGCTCTGCCACCACATATAAATGCAGGGAGGAATCATGACCATCGTGCCCAGGGCAAAGGACAGCCACATGACGGCACCGTCGCCGGCTACGTGACGCGCCGCCGCGTTCCACAGAGCGTGACCAACGGCCGCTATCATGACCCATGTCCAGACTTCGGCACTCATGCATCAAGCCTTGCCCTCGTAGCGTATGCGTGGATCGAGCCAAAGCAGGAGTATATCGGATAGCAGCGTGCCGATAACGGTGAGGAAACTGAGTAACATCACCATAGAGCCGGCCAGATACATATCTTGATTTTGCAGGGCGCGTAGAAGCAGAGGGCCGGTTGTTGGCAGCCCCAATACAACGGCGACAATTACCGAACCGGAGACGATGCCGGGCAGAACCCAACCAATGGTGCTGATCAGGGGATTGAGCGCAACGCGCACGGGATATCTCACGAGTAAGGTCCAGGGTGAGAGCCCTTTGGCACGCGCCGTCATAACGTACTGCTTGGGCAGTTCATCAAGGAGGTTACCGCGCATAACGCGTATAAGGCCAGCCGTCCCGGACGTTCCGATGACAATGACGGGAATCCACAGATGGGCGATCAGGTCGGCGAATTTGGCAACCGACCACTCGGCTTCAACGTATTCGGGCGAAAACAGTCCGCCGGCGCTGACCCCAAAAACGGAGTAGCCTATATACATGAAGATGAGGGCGAGTAGAAAGTTGGGGGTGGCTAGTCCGATGAAACCCAGAACGGAAAAAGCGTAGTCGCCTATGGAGTATTGGCGAACCGCCGAGTAAATGCCAATGGGAATGGCCAACGCCCAAGTGAAGAGCAGCGTGACGATAGAAATGACGACCGTGAGGAAAATGCGTTCGCCGATCAGCTCCACGACCTGGCGGTTCCACTCAAACGACATGCCAAAGTCGGGCCATTTGAAGCCGGGCCAGTTAAAGGACCGAACGCCCCCTTCGCTATACATCCACAAATACGAACCGCTGTCCTGGCGCGTGAAGCCAAAGGGCAGCAGGTTGTTGAGCCACTTGCCGTACTGAATAAAGAAAGGCTCGTCCAGATTGTATCGTTGACGCAGCGCTTCAACCTGTTCCTCGGCTACCGATTCGCCCGTCTCCTCCAGCGCTGTGATATAGGAGGTCAGATAGTCTCCAGGAGGCAGCTGAATGAGGGCAAAAGAGATAAAAGAAATAGCCAAGAGCGTGGGCATCATCCACAGCAGGCGTTTTAGTATGAGATGAATCACTGCTCAGCCCTCGTCGATGGCGTAGGATTCCGGGGCGGTGGCGCCCGGCGTGCGCAGCGGCCAGCAGCCAACGGCCACCTCCGGCACGTTGCGAAACGTGTCTTTGACAATAAAGAGCTGTGGGATGGCTCCGACCGTGCCAATTACCCACAGGTTTTGCCGATTGATCTCGATGATTTCTTTAAAGAGACGAATTTGTTCCTCCTCGTCCACCGTTCGTTCAATCTGTCCAAAGAGGTCGAGCGCGCGCAGCATATCCGGCGGTGGTTCGGTGCCGTTCTTGCCGTCGGATCGGTACCAGCGCGCGTAGTCCAATCCATGAAAAGACGAGCCGCTGTAGGGTAGAAACCAGCGCGGATCTAACGTGGGCACAATTTCACCGGCTCCGCCCCAGACCAATACGTCGCATAAGAGGGCATTGCGCCGCTGCGCATAGAGCTGTCGAGCCTGTGTCTTGACCTTGGCGTCAATGCCCACGTCGCGCCAGTTGGCGGCAATCATCTCGAACATCTTGCCCGCGCCCAGCATGGTCGAAGAGGTTTCTATGTGTATGACGAGTGGTTGACCGTCTGGGCGCAGACGCATGCCGCGATCGTCGCGCTCGACCAGGCCCATTTCGTCGAGCAGCCTGTTGGCCAACGCAGGATCATATGTCAGGTAGCCGTAGGCGTGTTCTGGAACGTGGTATGCCGAGATGGGAGGTGGTGAGATCTGTCGCGACTCGCCCACGCCAAGAAAAGCGGCTTCGCGGATGGCGTCGCGATCTATGGCATGAGACATCGCGATGCGAAAGGAGCGCTGGTGAAAGATAGACCGCAGCACCTCGTCTTTGTGGTTCAAATTGAATACAATCGCCGTCGTGCCGTCGCCACCATCTAGCCAGTGGCGCACGCTGTAGCCACCCCGCTTCTGATTGGCCATAAAAATGGGATAGTTCTGAAAGGTAAGATGGCGCCCCTGCATGCCGATCTCGCCGTTAATTGCTTTGATATTGATTGTTTCAAGATCATATATGTCGAAGGTAATGCGATCGATATAGGGCAATTGTCGTCCCTCGGGATCGACCTTCCAGTAGTAGGGGTTGCGCACAAACTCAGCCGGACGCTCCGGCGGCGGCTTACTAACGACCCAAGCCCAAATGCGCGGGCAGTCTACGTTGCGGTAGTCGAGACGGTCCTGAAATAGCTGATACCAGAAGTCCTTGCCGACCGCTCTGGCCTGCTTTTCCAGCTGCTCTACGGGCTGGTAGTTTGGATGGAAGTTTTTCAGATAGTGGGCCGGGTAATATACGATTTGGTAGCTGAGGTTAGACGCTAGCTGCTTTAGGAAGAGGCCGTAGGGCTCTGCAAAGCGAAAGCGGATCGTGTAGTCGTCGATCTTTTCGCATATCACCGTCTGTCCGCCCTTGCGATACTCGATGGGGATGACCGGGGTGAGCTCTTCGTTGTGGAGCACGTCCCTGTACCAGAACAGGATGTCGTCTGCGCTGAAAGGGTGTCCATCGGACCAGCGCACGCCGCGGCGCAGGTAGAACGTGTAGCTTCGTCCCTCGTCTTCGATGTCCCAGTGCGTGGCCAGATTTGGCAATATTTCGCGTCCCATCGGATCCCAGCGGACCAGGCCATCGTAGGCCAGGCGATGGTGAAAGATGCCAACGTCGGAGGGACTCGTGCCGTAGCGCGTCCAGGTTCCGCCGTAGGGGCCCATTTGATGCGCTGGATGGATGACCAAGGGATTTTCGGGCAGCCGTTGCTCGACGGGGGGAAGCTGTCCACGCGCTGCGCGTTCAGCTAGGACGGGTGCCTGTTGAAAGCGTATTTCACTGTCGGAAGACCACTCGCTGAGGGCGTGTAGGGCTTCTGGCTCGGTCGCCTGGCGCTCGGGTGTGGGAATGGCTTCGACCTGTGCTATATCTACATCGCCAGCGCCAGAAAGCCAAAAAGTCAGTTCAGCCAGCAGTGCGGTGAGCGCAAAGAGGATGAAAAATATGGTTACAAGGCGCGTAACCGTGGCGTAGCGCGTGTGTAGTGTTCGTAGGTTCAAGGTGAATATCAGACGGTATTTGAACGCGTTGAAATGATCGAATAGGGACTTAGTATAGCTAAGTTTACAGGCGGTGGGAAGGGGAGACCGTCGACTGTCAGAGCGTATCCGGGTTGGAACGGATCCTATCGGTCTGTAGATTTAGAGAACGGACGCGGCCGATCCGTCGTGTCGCGCTATTTCCTCGCGATTCCAAGGAGAGCTAGTCCTGTATATTTCGCTCATCGCGCTCTTGGCATGGGCCGTGTCGGCTGAAGTAGGTGGATATGACAATCCCGGCTTTTTGACTTCGCATTTAGTCTCAGGCGGGCCTCCCAAAGATGGGATACCGGCACTGACCAATCCGAATTTTGTCGACCCGGAACGCATTGCGTATTTGCGCGAAGACGACCTCGTCATGGGGTT
>CALDFW010000117.1 GCA_937942165.1 uncultured bacterium
CTGTGTCGCAGCGCGGACCAGCGTGCGCGCTGTGGAGCGCAGGCGCTCACCTTTGCAACCCAAGTGGGCGATGAGGCGTTGGTGCGTCTGTTGCTGAAAGGCGGTGTGCAGCCCACCCAGCCCGCGCAAGACGCTCCGCGGGGGTCGGCGCTGTGGCACGCGGCCGCTAGAGGCCATCTGCGCATTGCCGAGATGCTGCTAGCGCACGGAGCCGACCCCGAAGCGTGGATCGAGTCGTCGGGTGCCCCGCTGCATCAGGCCAAGGACGAGGCGCTAAAGGCGCTGCTGTATCGGCATGGTGCCCGACCTAAGAGCGCAGCGGATTTCGTCTTGGAAGACAACATCGACGCCGTAGCTGCCTTGGCCGACTGCGACCCACAGGGCACCGCTGCGTCGGGCTGTGGAACGGTGTATACGTTTGTCGTCGCGTTTGATAAAGGGGCCATGCTCGACGTGCTTCTGGCTCACGATGTACCGGTTCCTCCCGTCGTCAACTCGTGTCGCTCCTATCTTTGGCGGCGTCCTGAAATGACGCGCCGCCTGCTCGAAGCGGGCATGGACCCCAATCTGCCCAACTGGCAGTGGACCACGCCGCTACACGAATTGGCGCAGACGAATCCGATGGGCGTGCGCAAGGGACGCATGAGCACTGAGCAGCGGCGCGAACGCGCGCTGCGCAGGGCGAGAATGGATCTCTTTCTCGAATTTGGCGCGGACTTGGAGGCGGTAGACGAAGAGTACCGCTCGACGCCGCTGGGTTGGGCGGCGCGCTCTGGTCAGGAAGACGCCGTGCGTTTACTCTTGGCGCGCGGGGCCGATCCCAACGGCGGCCAGGACTGGGCCCGTCCGCTTTTGTGGGCCGAGCGTAGGGGCCACCGTTCCGTTGCGCGGCGCCTTCGCAAGGCCGGTGCCCGCTAGCCCGTTTCTTTTCCATCCCGTATTTTTATTCAAAACTAGATAAATCTGCCGTCGAATTGGCAAACGCACTGTAATAGGCTTCGTATATTGAGTTTCCTTGGAGAGCGCATACGGGAGAAGCGACGTGACGGACGCCGGTCTTTTCCAAGGTGCGTAAAATACAATTGTGTATATATTTATCGCGAAAGGCACATAATTGTATGTCCTCGATGTAATGAGTTGCTATTCGCTCATCTTGTAAAGCTCTGTTTTTTAGTGACCTGCGGGCGTTATCTTGCCTCATGTCTGCTTGGCATATGATTTGCCGACGAGAGGCTGAGATAAGGAGGCTTCTCATTATGTCCGGCTAGGGCGCAGTGCGCCTGTCGCAGCGCAATGGGTGGGAACGGTCTCGTCCTCACGAAAAAGGAGCACCAATTGGAACTATCTGCAGTGGGATCAATCATAGGTCTGTTTGTTCTGGGCAGCTTGGGCTTTACCGGGTGGAAGGTTTGGCAAAATACGATCGGCAAGACGCGTCGTCGCGATTTTATCGCGCGCTATCGGTTCAACGCGTCGCTGCGCGCAAAGATCGCTGCCGACTTGCCCGACAATTCGTCGTCGGATATCGATCTGGTCTTGGAAGGTCTGCGCCAGTTTTTCACCATTGCCCATTTGGCGGGTAAGGCGCGAATTGGCATGCCCTCAAAGGTCGTCGATATCGCATGGCATCACTTTATCCTGCACACGGTCGACTATCAGGCCTTTTGCAAAGGGGCATTTGGCCGCTTTTACAACCACATGCCATCTTCCCCGGTTGAGCAAGCCGAAGACGTGCAGATGGAACTCAGGCGCACGTGGAGTATTGCGTGTAAGCTCGAAAACGTCGACCCCGGACATCCGACGCGCATCCCCCTTCTCTACAGACTCGATGCAATGCTCAATGTAGAAGACGGGCATTACTACGAATTGGTCGAAGGACGCGTGCGCTATGGAAAAGTGCGGGAGGAGGACCGCGAAGAAAAGGGTTCGGTGGCTACGCCCGTGGTGCTGTGCGGCGGCGTGCTCGTAGGCTGCGGCGGGTCTTCCGGCGGTGGTTGGGGTTGGGGCAGCGGTGGCTGTGGTGGAGGGGGAGATGGCGGCGGTGGCTGCGGCGGTGGTGGCTGTGGCGGTGGTGGCTGTGGCGGGGCCTAAAGCCGTGTCCGATCTACTGCTTATCACGCTTATTGTAGGGTTTGCGCTCAACGCCATTACGACGTTTATGGCGATCGGGCGGAAAGAGTTCACTCCGTTCCAAAAGAAGGCCCAGCTGCTTCTCATCTGGCTGGTGCCTTTTGTGGCCTCTATCGGCCTCTTGGTTTTTTACAGAAGTATGGACGACAAGACGCACCGCAAGTCCTCTGGCGATACGCCAGATATTGGGTCGGCGACGGGGGGCGGTTTTTAAAAACGGGGCTAGCTATGCCCTAGAATAAGTTGCTGCTTTATCCTTTCAATCACATCTACAAAAGGGGAATGCCTTGTGAAGTCTATCACGCGGACGGCCTCTGTCGTATTCTGCCTGTCCTTCTTTTTAATCTCTACGGACGCTTCGGCCAATCCGTATGCCAAATCGGCCAGCGATCCCATGCAGGCGCTGAATATATTTTTCCGCGCGACCTATGCGCAGGCTCGACAAAATGTGTTGGAGCACAGCGGCCCCATCATTGTCGCTACGGGCAATCGACTCATTCTGGTCGATCAGGGTCAGCGCACCGTCGGCACGACGGTCGACCGCGCCTACCACGACCTGAAGACCGTTGCGCACACGCCCATTGCCGTGTACTGCGCTTTGGCAAGAGAACCCGATGGTCCCCTAAAAGAGGAAGCGGCCCAGCGCTTGCAGAGCGTACTACCTCTGATAGACGGCGCGCTGGGCGCTTTTGAAGGGGGCGTATACGACGCAGAGGATACGCCGCGCCAGCAGGCAGTGCTGAAAGGGTGCAAGCAGTTTGTAGAGGGCGTGCTCCGATCGGGCCGCGTTTCGCGGAGTGAATTGATCGGATTTATTCGGCAAAACGTGGTTCATGCCCAAGAGAATTTAGACCGGGCGACGGCGTATCGCATCGATAATTACCACGCGCAGGCCATGGCGTGGCGGGCCGAACTCGGGCCCGAAAAGTGGGCTGCACTGCGCGTGGTCATTCCCGGTTCATCCATGGCGCGGCGGCACAGTTTGACCACGCAGTATTTTGCCAAATTGCTCGGCGAGCAGGGCGAGAGCGATCGGATTGTCTACGCCGAGTCGCTTTTTGATGAGCAGAAAGCGTTGGACCGCTTGGGCACGCATCTGTTCGACACGCAGATAGGCGAAGACTTTTTCTCGGATCGCTGGCGCATGCACCGGGATGCCCTCGGCGCGTCTGCTGCACACTATTTGGATGGACTATCGATGGACTAGCGCGCGGCGCATCGGTCCCCTATTTGAGGATGGCGATGCGTCGACTTATCGACTGCCCTTGAGCCGACAGCCTGTAAAAGTACAGCCCGCTGGCTAGCGCAGACGTGTCAAAGAGGATTCGGTGTACTCCGGGTGCATAGGGCGCTTCTAGCACGCGCTGGACCTGCTGTCCCAATGCGTTGTACAGGTCTAGGCGCACGTGCATCTGGTGGGGCACCCCAAAGCTAAACACGACGCTCCCGTTGGACGGATTGGGATAGGCCGGATGCAGCGTAAACGGTCGGGGCCGTGCTGCGGCATGGGCGACCGCTGTTGAAGGCATCGTCCGTAAACCCGGTCCGTGAAAGTCGATCCAGTTTACGTTAAACAGGCTTTGGTTGTCGTTCGTTGCCCGCGTGAAGACGAAAAACAGCGCGTGGGTTCCCCCGGGGTCGGAGACGGGTAGGCCGACGTCGACATACTGCTGCCAGGCGCCCGTAGAGGGCACGCGCACGCGTCCCAAGAAAGGCCCCTCTGCGCCGTTGAGGCGGACGTCGATAAATCCGCCTGCGTTCGCCGACGCCACGCGGAACGTCAACGAATCTATGCCGGCTAGACTGATGGGGTTGAACGCGATATAGTCGCCGTGTTCGATCCACCCAATATTCTTTCCCCCGCCCTGCGTATCCCCCGTTGACTCTAGCTGCACGCCCTGCTGTTGGGTATAGTGTTCGGCCTCTTTGCGCCGCGGCTGCAGCACGATGCCCGTGCTGCTTATTAGCGGCTCGACGCCGTCGGCTCCCCCATCTTCGTACAGGGCTTCCACTACGTAAAATAGATCGTCTGCTTCACTGCCGTGTCCGGCTATGGTCTCTATCGCACCCTGACAGCGCCCGTACTGTTCTTGGGGATGGCTGTGGTCGTCGTGACCGACAAAGGCCTGCACGCGCACGCGGTCGCAGTTGATGACGGCATCTTCGGCATCGGTGACTTCGACGCGAAAGGGAATGGAGTCTCCCCAGTCGAAGATTCCGCCGTCGGGCGGCCACGCCAATCGCACGTTTGGGCGCGTGTTGCCGGCGGATATGGCCGACTGGGCGCTGGACTGTTCGCCGCTTTCATCGGTAACGGTCAGAGTGGCCGTGTAGTTGCCCGGCTGCGAGTACGTGTGGGTGAACTGGCTGGACCGGCTGTCGACTGTGCCGTCGCTGTCGATATCCCACGCGTACGATAGTAGGGAGCCGGGATCGGGGTCGTACGAATCGCGCGCGTCAAAAGCTACGGTGAGCGGCACGCTGCCGTCTGTCGGAGCGGCCTCTAAGCGGGCGGTGGGCGGACGCCCCCCGCGTGCATACTGCAGGCGCACCAGCTGGGCATCGGGGTTGTCTCCCCAAAACCCCGTTCCCCATTCTATTACGTACAAGGCGCCGTTCGGGCCGACCTTCATATCGATTGGACGCTGGAATTCGATCGTGGAAAAGAGGGGATCGATTTGCAGGAGGTTGCCCGCTTCGTCAAAGTGGGCCACGCGCAGCCAGTTGCGCACCCATTCATACAGGATGAAGCTGCCGTCGTAGTAGGGCGGCAGCGCGGCGGGCGACGTGGATTGATGGTAGTACACGGGGCCCGCCATGGCCGTCCGTCCCTCTGCCGCGCCCAGTGCGGGAAAGTCTTCGGAGCCCCCGTACGGATACCAGATCCATGCCGGCTGTGCGGGGGGCAGGTTTTGTAGCCCCGTGTTGTTCGGAGAATCGTTGGTGGGTGCACCGCAGTCAAAGGGGGTGCCGCTCGTTCCGCCCTCATCCGCTGTAAACAGGAAGTCGACGTAGGGGCGATTGTCTCCGATGCAGTAGGGCCAGCCAAAGTGGCCGGCCGTGCGCGTCCGGTTCCACTCGTCTAGGCCTTCGGGTCCGCGCTGTGCGCTCGCCGCGCCGGCGTCGGGTCCCACATCGCCCCAGTAGAGCCAGCCGCGCTTGGCGTCTAGGGACATGCGGAACGGATTGCGCACGCCCATGACGAAAATCTCGGGCAGCCCGTCTCCGGGCCGCTGGGAAAACAGGTTGTCGTCCGGCGTGCGATAGCTGCCGTCGGCCTGTGGAATGATGCGCAGTATTTTTCCGCGCAGATCGCGCGTGTTGGCCGAGGTGCGCTGAGCGTCCCAGGCGGTGCGTCCGGCCCGTTCGTCGATGGGCGTATAGCCATCGGAGGCGAATGGATTGGTGTTGTCACCCACGGAGATATACAGGACGCCGTTCTCGTCAAAGAGGAGGGCCCCGCCCGAGTGACAGCATTCCTCGCGTTGGGTGGGTATGCGCAGCACGATCCGCTCAGAGGATAAGTCCAGTTGGCCGTCGCGCAGCGTAAAGCGCGACACGCGCTGCACGGCCTCTGAGCCGGCAGGCGAGTAGAATAGATAGACGTGGTCTGATGTGGCAAAGTCGGGCGCTAGAGCGATGCCGAGCAGGCCGTCCTCAAATTCTGTCGTTACGGAGAGTCGTCCGACTACTTCCGTCAGTCCGCTGCTGGGTTGGTGCACTTTGAGCGCTCCGCCTCGCTCCACGAAAAACACGCGGCCGTCTGCTGCGATGTCCAATGCGATAGGGTTCTGCGTCGAGTCGTCGAGTATGACTTTTTCGTAGTTGCTATCCATCGACGCGCCGCAGTCGCCGTCGGCCAGCCCAGCCGCATACTGTATGCCTCCCAGCAGGTGCTGTAGAAACAGGTTTTCTGAGTAACTCTCGGCGGTGTGCCCTCCCCCCGTGTACCAGGAGCGGCCGCCCTCGTATGCATGACACCAGGCGATGGGGTGGTCGATGCCCTGGTTGCCTCCTTCGTAACTGGCTTCGTCCAATACGGCCAGCACGTGGACTCGACCGCGCGGATTCATCCGGTAATTGTACCACTCGTCCGTGCGCAGCCAGCGTCTGGGAAGCATTGTTGTCGACGGGTGCACAGTGTCGATTACGCGAATTTTGGCGGGCTGTATGTGCGGGTGACTATCGAAGTACGCGCCGACCAGCTGGCCGTACCAGGTCCACTCATACTCGGTGTCGGCTGCAGCGTGAATGCCGACAAACCCTCCTCCGCGCTGAATAAAGCGCTGAAACGCGGCCTCTTGGTCTGGGTCGAGTATGTCTCCCGTCGTGTTGAGGAAAACGACGGCCCGGTAGTGGTCCAGCGCCTCGTCGTTAAATACGGAGCGGTCTTCTGTCGCATGGACCGCGAAGCCGTGGGCATCTCCCAGGCCGCTAATGGCAGATACCGCGGCCGGAATAGAGTCGTGTCTAAAACCGGCCGTATGGGAGAAGACTAGAATCTCATCCGCGCCATCAAGGGCCGATAGCGGAGTGGTCAAAAGGGGGAGGAGTGGGCCCAAGACGGCGCAGGTGTAGAGGAACAAACGGCGCAGGGGAAATAAGGGTCGGATCATCGGTTCCGTATGTACGTTGGATTGTATGTATGCGCACAGATAGGCGCTCAGACCGCTGCTTGGCGGGGCGCCCATCTGTGAATATAGACTATCGCGTGCTCGGGGCTATAGGCTGTTTGACGAAGGTGTCAGACTTAAGCCCTCTTGGCTCAGTGATCACACCCCAGAGAGCCGATCAGTAGAGCCGTATCGCCACTAGGCGCACAGACTGCGGCGCGATGGATTCCACGTGTAGGGTGCGGTTGTGATAGTCCAACGATGCGGTCGCTTCTTCCCCGTCCGTCGGATTTAAGTCGCGTACGCCGACAAATTCTTGCCAGGGTAGTTGGGGCCTCAGGCCGAGCGCGTCGAGGTCCAAGCGGATGGCCGCATCGCGCGCGGCCGTATCGTCTGTGTTCTCAATGGACAGTAGAATGCGATCGCTGCGCTGCCACAGTCCCACGCGCAGCGCGTCGTCGTCCCAGCCCAGAGAGGGGCTCGTCCCGGAAGCGTGATACTGCGTCTCCTCGTGGACGAGGCCAAAGTCAACTACGGAGGGAGGCACGGAACCTCCATACTGCGCGGGCAGGCGTCCGCCCGCCTGCTCGAGTGCGCTCGGGTCGACCTCGGCCAGTCCCACTAGCAGCAGCCTGTGGCTCGGCAGGTCGCGCACCTGCAGCACGCTGCCCGTCTCGTCTAAGGTCGCCTGGCCGCCGAACATGTCCCACAGCGTGCGAGCGTACGCGCGCTGGGGGTCTAGGCCGAGTTCGGCCAAGTCGATGCGGAGCTCGTCGTCTATTGCCCCGTCCCTGCCGTGGTTAAAGAGCCCCAACACGATTCGTTCGGGCGTGCGCCAGAGCGAAACCAATAGGTCGGGATCGGTGCCCGTTACAAATTCATTGCGCCAGTAGGGGTGGTACTTCGCGTTGTTCGCGTCCCAGTCGAGCACGGGTTCGGGCATTACGGGCAGCTGGGGAATGTAGGGGTTGCGCCAGGAGTCGTGCATCCACACCCACTGCGCCTGGATCTGCTTGGCCAGGTCGCGCGCGGGGCGGTCGGCGCCGTCCATATTGGCCATCCAGCAGATGGCCACGCCCCAGCTCTGCGGAATGCTCATGCTGCGCATGCGCTCAATGGGCATATTGTCGACCCAGTCCAGCGGACTGGAATCTAGATCCCAGTTGCGCTCGCCGTCGAGCACGGCGTCCGTCCAGGTCATGGCCACGGGCAGGTAGGCGTTGGTGGAGTGAAAGCCGTTGGCGCCGGGGACCAGTCCGGCGTCGTACTGCATCGCATACAGGCGTTTGTAAAAACGGCGCAGGTTCCAGCCGTGGTAGCCGCTTTGCATGCGCCCGTCGGGCAGGCGATAGGCCAGGTCGCTGAGCGGGTCGGAAAAGAGCAGGGGAAAGGTCAGGTCCCAATAGGTGGACCGCACGCCGCCGCGGTTAAACGCTGCCTCAAACAGGTACATGGCGTAGTCGGTATAGGTGTCGTGCCAGGTGTCTCCGTTCCCTGCGGCTTCCCACTCGGAGCCAAAGTAGTCGTACAGGTGATCTTCTAGGGTTTTGCGCCCGTAGCCATACACCTGAAACGACATGTGCGTAAAGCCGAACTTGCGCGCGGCATAGGGGTCGCGCCACTGCATTGCGTGGGCCACCGAGTCGGCGGCCGGCCAGCCGGCAAAGCCCTCCGTGCGCTGCTGATGCCATAGGTCTTCCCACTCTTCTGGATAGCGCGACTCGGGGTGGATCCAGTTGACGTGCAGGAGGCCGCCGCCGGGATTTTGGAAGACTTTTAGGCCCGTTTTCGAGTCGGTGCGCACGTTGCGGAAGGGCTGGTGAAAGGTGCCGTCTTCGGTCGACTGCGTCATGCGCCACCCTTTCACCATTGGTTTGAAGGGCGTGGCGATATAGCTCAGCGCCAGCGTGTGGTCAGCGCTGAGCGAGGTTGGCTGGGCGACGATGTGGTTGATGAGCACGACCCCTTCATCGCGTCGGACGACTTCGTGGGCCGGGACGGCGTTGTCCTGAATCCACCCGCGATCGTTGTCGGCCCACCAGAGAAAGCCGCGGCGTTCGCTGCCAATCCACACGGTCGGATAGAACGATCCCACCGTCATGCCGCTGCCGTTAATGCCCGTATCGAGCGTAGACCAGAGCGATCCGGTCGCATCCTTTGGCAGGAGCATCGTCGTGCGGCTCGAGTAGTTGTTGCCAGGACCGATACAGAGCAGGGCGTCGGCGTCCTCTTCTGAGAGGGGATACTCCAACCGCAGGGCGTCAATCTCGACCGGGTTATCGTCAGACGGACCGTACGTCAGATCGATGTAAACCAAGCCGTCCTGTTCGACCCATCCCTCACTGCCCAAGGTGAGACCGGCTCCCTGCGCTTGACCGGTAAAGCGCACGCGCCAGTCGGTCGTTTCTGTAAAGCGCGGGTCGCCCAAGGAGACGACGTGTTCGACGCCGTCGCGCACGATCACCACGCGGGCTGGCGCCGCGCTGACGTCTGCGCCGTTGGAGACGATGCGCTTGGGCAGGCCCAAGGCGTTGAGGTGGTAGGTGCGGCCCAGGCTGGCCACGCTTTCATCCTTCCGGACGAGCGCGGTGTAGGGCGGCAGGACGCGCTCCACGTTGCCGTACTCGTTTTTCCACCAGTGCGCGTACTCTTTCGCCTCGTCCTTTTTGATAAACTGTCCCTTCATGGGACCGAGGGTGCGTCCGTTGGTCAGCTCCATGGTGGCTTCGATGTGGTAGGTGCCCGGCTCGAGCGTGGGCAGCTGCACGATGTCCTGCAGGTAGTACTCGGCCACTTGGGTGATGCTCCCCGTCGCGATCGGCTTATCTACGGCTTCTGAGAATACGCGGTAGTGCAGCGCTTTGGCCAGCGTCGCGTCTTCCAAGAAGTAGGTATCTCCCTTTACGAGCAGCCACGAGCGGACGGGATTAAAGCGCGTTTCAAAAGCGAAGTTCGTCGTATCGGGTGGTGCGGAGGGGGAGAGCATCGAGGCGTAGGCGCCCACGCTGAACGGCACGGAGTACGAGAACAGCGATCGCTCGCCCTGCGTTACCTCAACGGAAGCCAGTCCCTCCGTGACGTTTTCGGGCAGTTTTTTATTGAGGCTGAAGCCGGCTCGGCGACCGGGTGGGATCGATAAGATCTCTACTCGCTCTAGCGCGTCGGCAATGCTGACCGAAAACGTTAGTTCGACGGGCCGGTCGGTCGGGTTAAAGGCGTATAGGTCGATGGCGGCCGTGCCGTCGGTAGCCAAGTTCGAAATGCTATCCATCGTCATTTGTACCGCAGGAGTCTCGTCTACCAGCGTCATCAAGTTGAAGCCGTAGGGATCGAGATAGGGGCCGCGACAGGGAATGCGCGCCTGCATCCACGCTGGGAAGTGGTTTATACCGAGCATCATGCGCCACTGGTCGCCGGCCCGATGGGCGCCCTCCAGCTCGAAGTCCTCCGGCGTAGCGCGCATCTCCATTTCCCACCAGCGCCCGCCGTCGGGCGCCGTGCCCGGATCGGTTAGGCGCGCTTGGATCTCGAACTGGGGATTCCAGCTTTTAAACTGCTGACCCAGCGCCAAGCGCGACGTATCGCCTATAAAGCCGAGGGCGTTGAGAAACCACTTGTAGGCATTGGCCTTGTTGCCCGCCGGCACGTTGGATCCCATGGGATGCCAGTTGAGCTCAAGGCCGGCGTCCCAAACGTAGGCCAGTCCCTGCGATCGGCCTGCCGTGACGGCTGGCTTGTGCCCGGGTTTGATATAGGTGCGGGCGGCAAAGTAGAGGTGTTCTGGATCCCAGCCTAGGTAGAACGTGGTGGGTCGCGGCAGCAGGGGTTTGCTCATATCCGTTGACTGGTCGGCCACGCCGCTGATGGCTAGCGCCTCTTGCCATTCGGTCACGTCAATCGCGCCGTCTATAACGGGGGCTTGGTGCATGCGCGTGACGGCAAATGAGGGGACTTCTGCGGGCACTTCCTCGGCGCTTGCCGCAGCGGTCAACAGCAGTGCGCTCAATAAGAGTAGCGCACGTCCAAGATGTGGTTTTGTATGCATGGTGCGTCTCCGTGCCGGATCTGGGTTCAGCCCGTTCTCAGGCCAACGTGGTCAATGGGTTCGTCGGTGAATGCGGCGTTGTGGTCCAGCGGGCCTTCGGGAAAGACCGCTTCACAGTCGGTGCTGAACTTGAGGACGCGACCCCGCTGGAGCCAGCCGATATTATGAACCATGGCAATCATGTGTCGCGTCTGGTCGGCGTGGTTGGGCATGCCGCGATGCCAGAGTCTCATATCGCGTATCAGCACGCTGCCCTTACGCGTATTGCCGCGTATGGGGGGTGACGTGGCACGGCGCGCTGCTTCGGCCTCGGCGCTGATAACCGAGCCAAACGTTGGATCTAAATGAGAGCCGGGCCAGAGCTCGATACTGCCGTTTTCTTCCGAGGTGTCTTGCGGTGCGATATTGACGACGAGGCTAGCGGCTGGATGCGCCACTGTCAGGCTAGACCACAGGTGGTCCACGTCGCGGTGCAGCGGCTGCGTTTGGCTACCGGGACAGTTGCTGTTGCCGCTGTAAAGTCCATTAAAAAAGCGATCGCCGAGCATGGCCTGGCTTACCTGAACGGCAAAGGGGTTGGCGACGATATCGCGAAAGACAAAAGGGGCAAAGGGCGGCGCACCCAGCATGAGATGGCCAGGCAGGCCACCCGCACCGCTCCACTGCTTGGCGTCGTAAAGCAGCTGTGCGTCTGCGTCCATTCGCTCTCGTATCAGGTCCAGATGATCGTGAGACACAATGTCTTCTATGACGACGTAGCCGTCTGTCTGTAGCGCTTTTACGGCTTGAGCTAGGTGAGCTGGAGAGAGTGCTTCGTCGGTGCATTCTTCAGGGCTGGGTTTTATTTGCATGGGATACCCGATAAGGAGTGTGTGGTTAAAGGGGTCATACGTTGTGGGGTCATACATTGTAATGAATAGAGCAGGCGGATTCACGGGTAGAGCAGGCGGATTCACGGGCTCGCCGGCACCCTTCAGCTTTAAAGCGCGCTCAATAGACGGGCTAATAGATAGCGAACGGGCTGTGATATCGCAAGAGCGCCTCAGATCGCGTTACGTGCAGTCCGGACTTAGCGTGTCGCACAGTTAGATACATGATTGACTAACACAAAAATAGTTTAACGCCAGAAATTGCTTGACTAAACGCGGAGCATAACGTAAGGATATTGAGTCCAGCTATGATGGGTTTACCCCTGTCATACCAATGCTTAGACTTTAGGATAACAAGATATTCTCGACAAATAATCTGACGTAGAAACAAACCTTTATTAAAGACCCCGAGGAAGGAGAAGACGAGTAAGAAAGCCACTTACATAAGAGATCGTTAGAGTTGTTTAGGCTGTTCACACATACATCACTTTATAACACTAAAGAAAGGTGGGTATTCGCAAATGAGAATACAGTCCAAACTTTCCCTCGTGTTTGCAATGGGTTTATCTGCTGCGGTTTCCGTTAACGCGCAGTTCCTGCACATAGGAAACCCTGATCTCCAGCTCCCAGACATGACGAGC